>CALKTZ010000863.1 GCA_937997355.1 uncultured Planctomycetales bacterium
CTTTTCAAGGCCATTACCACATCCACCCCCTGTAGTCCCCCTTGGTAAGGGGGACGGATGGCTTAGAGACCTGACGGTCGACAAGTTCGGCGGGATCGGGAGATCCCGCCGAACGGAACAGGTCATATCACGGCTTCCCGGTTCAGCTCCCCTTGGAGAGTTTCATCCGGAGATAGCTCTCGATGAAGCCGTCGATGTCGCCGTCGAGGACTGCGCGGGGGTTGCCGACTTCGATGTTGGTTCGCGTGTCCTTGACCAACTGGTAAGGCTGGAGGACATACGAGCGGATCTGGCTGCCGAAGCTGATCTCCCCCTTGTCGTCGTACTTCTTGGCGTACTCGGCGTCGCGCTTCTCTTCCTCCATCCGGACCATCTTGGCCTTGAGGAGTGCGTAGGCGTTGGCGTCGTTCTTGTGCTGGGAACGTTCGCTCCGCGACTCGGCCGCGATGCCGGTGGGGATGTGCGTGTAACGCACGCCGGACTCGGTCTTGTTCTGGTGCTGACCGCCGGGTCCGCCGGACCGGAACGTATCCCGCTTCAATTCGTCGTCCTTCAGCACGATGTCGATGGTTTCATCGATTTCGGGGAGGACGTCGACCGAGGCGAACGAGGTCTGGCGTCTCGCGGCCGAATCATAAGGGCTGATGCGCACCAGGCGATGGACGCCGGTTTCGCAGCGGAGATAGCCGTAGGCATACTCCCCCTTGATGTGGACGGTCGCTTCCTGAATCCCGGCCGCCCCCCCTTCTTCGCGATCGGTCACCTGGGCGGTGAACCCCTTGGACTCGGCCCACATGAGGTACATGCGGAGGAGCATCTCGGCCCAGTCGCAGGCCTCGGTGCCGCCGGCTCCGGCGTGGATCGTCATGAAGGCGTTGCAGTGGTCGTTGGGGCCTCCCAGCATCGACCTCAATTCGAACGCGCGGAAGTCGGCCTCGCCCGAGTCGATGAGCGACTTGATCTCGTCGTCGAACTCGTCGGTCTCCGCCTCTTCGGCCAGCTCGACGGTCGCCTGGAGATTCTCCGCCTTGGAAACAAGCTCCTCGAAGGGCTTGATGACGGAATTGAGGGTCTTCAGCTCCGCGATCGTCGCCTTGGCCTTGTCCTGGTCGTTCCAGAACGAGGCACCGTTCATCTCGTCTTCCAGCGCCGTGCGCCGCTCTTGCTTTTCGCCCAAGTCAAAGAGAGTCTCGTAAATGGAGGATACGGTCGATCACCCCTTTGGCGCTTCGTTTCAGCTCGACATCCACGGACGGTCACTCCTGATTTGCTTGACTTGGGCTTTATTTCTTGGGCCTGTAATTCCTTCGAGAAACGACCGGGCCACTCGCCTTTTATTCTAGCAGAAATCCATGATCGAGACCATCACTGGCCGACTGGCCCCGTCCCCGACCGGCGGGCTCCACGTCGGCCATGCCCGGACGTTCCTGATCGCCTGGCTGGCCGCGCGACAAGCGGGAGGGAAGGTCATCCTCCGGATCGAGGACCTGGACGCCAGCCGGGTTCGCCCCGAAGCGTCCGAGCTTTTGAAGGTCGACCTTCGCTGGCTGGGGCTGGACTGGGACGAAGGGCCGGATGTCGGCGGACCGTCCGGGAGCTACGTCCAGTCGGAGCGTCGGGCGATTTACGGCGAAATCCTCGAACGTCTCAAGGTGGCCGAGAGCGTTTACCCCTGCACCTGCACCCGGGCCGACATCGAGCGTGCCGCGAGCGCCCCCCACGCCGAGGACGAAGGGCCGACTTATCCCGGTACCTGCGCCAATCGCCAGGCGGCAGACGCTGCATCGTTGGGGGATGCACCGTTCGCCTGGCGATTCCGGGTTCCGCCCGGACCCGTCTCCTGGGACGACCTGTTCCGAGGATCGATCACGCTCGACCCGGCACGGCTCGGGGGAGATTTCCTGGTCGCCCGCAACGGGCTCGGTCCCGGCTATCAGCTCGCCGTGGTGGCCGACGATGCCCTGATGGGCGTGAACCAGGTGATCCGAGGAGACGACCTGATCCCCAGCACCCCCCGGCAAATCCTCCTCTTCCGCCAACTCGGCTGGCATATCCCCCGGTTCGGCCATGTGCCGCTCGTCGTCGGACCCGACGGCCGGCGTCTCGCCAAGCGCGACGGCTCGATCAAGCTCGCCACCCTGCGCGAGTCGGGGGTCGATCCTCGTCGCCTGGTCGGGCAGCTTGCGCAGTCGTGCGGCTGGTCCGACGAAGTTGTCCCGAGCCGCCCCGCCGACTGGATCGCTCGGTTCGATGGACGCACGATCCCCCAGGATTCCGTGTGCGTGAATCTGGGAGTATAGCCTATCGGATCGTCAGCACGTTCCAGATCATCTCCAGCACGACCACGTAGGCGTTCCCCAGGCTGTCGGGCCGGAAGAATTGCACCTTGTTGGCCGGGTCGCCTATGAAGGGGCGGAGCACCCACCCCATCTGAATGCCGACGAATGTGAAGATGAAGATCCAGACCTTCAGCATCGTCCGATGCCGGGGATTGGCGGCGATCAGCGGCCGGTACTCGCGGCGCAAGATCCACTGGGCGCTCACGCTGGCGATCCCGAACATCAAGCCGTTGAACAGGATCGCCACCCGGTAGGACAGGCCGGAGAGATACGAGAACTCGGTGATCGGCGCGAGCGAGGCTAGGATGATGGTCAGCCCTCCCTGGGTCGCCAGCAAGGCCCGGAAGACCCGCGCGAAGTCGTCGCGGAGGCCGAGCAGGGTGTTGAAGATGAAGAAGCTCGGCAGGCTCAGGCCGAAGGTGACCAGGAGGAGCAGCGGGACCTTGATCGCCGAGTAGAGCATCTGCAATGCCCGGCCGTCGTAGGTTCCCATGACGCCGCCGTAGAGGAAGCCGAAGACGATCACCACCCCCACGAGCATGCCCGGAGATCGATCCGGGCGCGCGGGATCGCCCGGCGCGGCGGCGAGGTGGTCGCCGCGCAACAACGCACGCGAGAACCGGAAGAACTCCGGGATTGCCGTCATGAAAACGCCTCGTCGTCGATGTCGTCGATTTCCCCGGCGTCAGCCCACCAGGAGTTGGCCGATCAGGTGCAGCACTTCCTGGAAGAAGTTCGATTCGCGGGCGCGGAAGAAGGTGAAGGGGATGTCCGGATTGCCGATGAACGGCCGGAGCACCCAGCCCATCTGGGCGCCCACGAGGCCGAAGACGATGAGCCAGATCCGGAAGACGACCTTCGTCTCGCGTCCCATCAGCCGATCTTCCAGCGGCTCCAGGCCCCCGGCTGGGTCGGGGAGTGGGAGGGGTTCATCCGCCTCGCTCGCCGGCTGGACGTTGATCGTGCTGAGCCGGTGCAGGGTCTGAAGCAGGAATGTCAGCCCGAGGCAGCCGGAGATCGCGAAGATCATGACATTGAACAGCACCATGAACGGATAGCTCGTCGTGCTCACCGAGAAGAAGGCCACGATCGGCCCCAGCGAGGCCAGGACGGCGGCATTGACGGCCAGGGACATCACCAGGAGCCGGATCACGGAAACCAGCGTGAGCCGCGAGCCGAGCAGCGCATTGAAGACATAGAGCGAGGGGAGGGTGACGATCAGCGTCAGGATGAAGAGCGCGGGGACCTTGACCATGCTCGCCAAGACCTGGGCGAAGCTCGGCCCCCCCGCCTTGAAGAGCGCGAACGTGCCCATGCATACGCCGTAAATCATGCAGAGGACAATCGTTACCAGCGACAGCGAGCCAGCCGGGATGCCGATCCGTCCGGTGCGAAGGGTCGAAATCCGGGTTGCCTCGCCCCGGAGGATTCGATCGAGATCCCTGATCGCCGCAACGATGCCGCCGCGTTTCGGCGTGGAACGGTCTTCAAGCTCATCCAAGGCTGGGCCTCCCCGGGGGTGTGAATCATCAGTCGCTCAGCCATCAAGGCATGATATTTCCCGGCCGACGCTGGGCATTCGTCGGCCGGGTGGAAATATTCACCGATCAGGGAGAGGCCGCGTCGATCGTCAGCTCGGCCGCGCTCATGAATGGCTGCCCGTTGACTTCGCTCAGCCCCCGAAGGGTGACAAATCGGGCCTTCGCGCCGGGGATCGCCACGTACTTGAACGCGGGGTCGTTGGACCATGTCCCTTTCGCCCGGGGCTCGCCCCAGGTCTTGCCGTCATCGGAGGTTCGAACCTCGTATTCTTTCACCCGCCCCTGGGCGTTGTCCTGGCGAGGGACGTACAACAAGCCCTCGACGGTTTTCGGCGAGCCGAGGTCGATCACCAGCTCGTGAGGATATCCGGGCGATCCGCCCACGAATTCCGTCTGCCAGTAGGTGTTCACGTCGCCGTCGCCGGCGCGGTCGGGCTCGTATCCGGGGGAGTAGCTATCGGTGGAAAGCCGAAACGCCCTGTCGTCGGTCGTCGCCCCCTTGGCGGCTCCGCGTAACCACTTCAAAATGGCCTGATAGGCGGGATGATCGGTATTCTCCCAGCGCGGTCCGCCGACGTGGGTCAGCTGGGTTGGGCTGTCGGGATCGGGGCCGCCCTGGCCTTGCGGGCTCCTCGGCTTCCGCAGGAGGAGGCTCGATTCGGGCTCCCCCAGATTCAACACCTTGAGTGCCGAGTTGTAATTGATCATGAGCTGTTCGCCCGCGAACCCGTGTTTCGGGTCGGCCTCGGCGATCCGCAGGATCGTGTGATTGGCGTGGCACTTCGCGCACGAGTACCCATCTTCGCCCGCCTGATAGAAGAGAGGATTCACCGAACGCCGGAAGGTCGCCAGGTCGAGGAGGGCCGGGCGGTCGAGCCGGACGTCGGCCTCGATCGAGTCGGGATCGAGGCCGCTCGCCATCAGGACCTTCGCGGCCCGGACCCTGAGATTGGGATCGAGCGAGAGGGACTTCACGCGACGCGCGAGCGACGGCATTCGGGCGAGGAGCCTGCCCTGTTCGACCACCGCCAATGCCTCGGCGCGGTTCCGGGCGTCGGGATCGACGAGGAGTTTGGCGAGATACTCCGAGGCATCGGCGCGGTCCCAGAAACCTTGCTTCGAAGCGGCCAGGGACATCCCGAGCCGCCGCAGCGCGGGGGAATCGTCGGCCAGGGCGCTCAGCAGGAGCTGGTTGGAAACCTTGCCCGCCTGGAGCCTGGGGAGCTTGCTCAATCCTTCGAGGGTCCGTTCCCGGATGCCGGCCGAGGCGTCGTTGACCCCGCTTCGGAGCAACTCGACGACAGGCTCGCCCGGCGTTTCCGTATCCACCAGGCCCGGCCGGCCGAAGAGGACGTCGAGGGCCGCCCGGCGTTCGGGAATCTCCTCGAGCCGCTCCCAGCCT
>CALKTZ010000864.1 GCA_937997355.1 uncultured Planctomycetales bacterium
AGGGACCAAATCCGGGACCGCCAACAACGAGGGGGACGCGGCATGAGCCAGGATCAAGGGAACGCTCAAAATCGGAAATTCCTCGCGGAGTCTCCCTCGCAGTCGGCGGCGCTGCCGCCCGCGATCCGGATCGATCACTTGACCAAGCGTTATCGCGATCAGGTCGCGGTCGACGACCTGTCGCTCGACATCCCGGCGGGCTCCATCTTCGGCCTGCTGGGGGAGAACGGCGCGGGGAAGACGACCACCATCCAGACCCTCCTGGGATTGGTCCGGCCCGACGCCGGGCGGGTCGAGGTGCTGGGGCTCGACCCGGTCAAGCAGGGGCTCGAAGTGCGCCGTCGGATCGGCTACGTCCCCGAGATCCCGGTCCTCTACGACACGATGACGGCCGAGCAGATCGGCTGGTTCGCCTCGGGGTTTCATCCGGGGCGCGGGGGGAGTTCCGCCGCGTTCGAGCAGCGTTATCTGGAGCTGGTCAAGGGCTTCGATCTCCCGTTGAAGCGCAAGCTGTCGAAGCTATCGAAGGGGATGCGGGCCAAGGTCTCGCTCTCCCTGGCCCTCGCCGGAGATCCCGAGCTGTTGATCCTGGACGAGCCGACCTCGGGGCTCGACGTGCTGGTCCGCCGGGAGTTCATGGAGAGCATGGTCGACCTCGCGGGGAGCGGGAAAACGGTCCTCCTCTCGAGCCACCAGATCGGCGAGGTCGAGCGGGTGGCGAGTCACATCGCCCTCATCCACAAGGGGAAGCTGCTCCACACCGAGCCGCTCGACGAGTTGAAGGCCCAGACCTTCGTGCTCCTGCTCACCTTCAGCGGCCGCGATCATGCCGAAGGCCCGCCGACCGGCTCGCCGGTCGAGCTGATCGACGCGGCCGACTCCCCCCGCCAGGCGCAATGGCTGGTGCGCGCCAGGGATCGGGCGGCCTGCGAATCGGTCCGGAGGCTGCCCGGGGTCGAGAGCCTGGAAGTCGAGAAGCCGACGCTGGAGGAAATTTACATCGGCTACATGCGCGGCCGACGCCCCAATCAGGCCCCCGCGCCCTCGTCGCCGACGCTGTCGGTCCACGTGGCGTAGCGATCGCGGCGATCGACGAATACGCGAAGTTTCAGCGAAATTCCGATTCCGAACCAACGGCCTTGAGGATACGTGGAACATGCACGCTCGACTTTGGTGGAAGGATTTGCGGCAGTTGTGGCCGACCTGGACCTTCCTGCTGGTGGCGGCCCTGGCGTCGCAATTGATCGCGCTGTGGTATGCGGGCACGGACGCGAAAATGGGGCTGCTGGCGCCGCTGACCCTGTCGTTCGCGTGGCTCTATGCGATGGCGGTCGGCGCGGCGGCCTTCGCCGGTGAGCGCGAGAATGGGACCTTGCGGCTCCTCGACGTCATGCCGGTCGACCGGTTCCTGCTCTGGCAATGCAAGGCCTCGTTCGCATTGGCAACGACGCTCGCCATGGCGATCCTGCTGCTGGTCCCGACGGCCGTCCTGACCGATCGCTGGGACCCAGCCCTGAAGGAAAACCCGGCGCTCGTCGCGATCGGCTATTTCGTGCTGCTGCTGGAGGCGCTGGGCTGGGGGCTGTTCATCTCGTCGATCTCGCGGAACGCGCTCAACGCCGCGCTGGGGGCCAGTTGCTGCGCGGCGGCGAGCCTGTCTTTCATCCTGATGAACATGACCGAGACTCCCGCCACGCTCCTGGTCCGCTCGATCCCCTGGCGGTTGCTGATCGCCGCGCTCACGACGGCCGCCTCGGCCTATGCGATGCGCCGCGTGCTGGGACGCCGCACGCTGGTGACGATCCAACCGCAATCGCCGATCGCGGTCCGGTCGCCGATCGCGGTCCGCCCGATGGTCGTCCGGGACGATGGGACGATCGCCAATCGCCCCCCCAAAATCTGGGCGCTCCGACCGGAAATCCGCTCGATGGCCTGGCTCACGCTCCATCAGGGCTGGCGGAACGCGGTGTCGATCCTGGCGGTCGGCGTGGGGGTTCCCATGGTCATCAGCCAGATCCTTTCCCGGAGCTGGATCGATGGCGCCTTCCTCTCCCTCGGCTTCCTGATGGTCTTCCTGATGGCCGGGATCCAGGTCTTCGGGGCGGAGAACCGGGGGCGGACCCACCGATTCCTGGCGCATCACGGGGCGAGGCCGGGGATCGTTTGGGGGACGAAGCTGCTCACCTGGGCGTTCCTCTTCGGCCTGATCGGGCTGGTCACCCTCCCGGCCATCTTCTATTTCTTCGGCACCCGAGTCGTGTGGGAGGCGATCCAGTCGAGGCGAGATTTCATCCTTTGGTTCAGCATGTGGCTCTATCCGTTCTTCGTCGCCCTCTTCAGCGGGATGGTGCTGAAGCGGGGGATCACGGCGTGGGTCGTCTCGCTGATCCTCATGGCGGCGGTCTTCTTCCCCCTGACCATCCTGATGCAAGAGAATCTGGCGTCGCTGCTCTCTCTCCTGATCCCTCCGCTGGTCTTCCTCTTCCTCACCTGGGCCTGGCGGCGCGACTGGATGCTCGACCGCCCCGCGCCCGGACGATGGATCCGCCTGGGGGCCTATGCGGTCGGAACCTGCGGGCTTCTTCTCTGCGGCTACCTGGCGGATCGCGCCTGGGGGATTCCGGATACCCCGCCGATCGATCCCCCCTCAAGCTGGGCAACTCGCACGATCCCCGACGGCCAGAACGCCGCGGTCCTCTATCGAGACATCCAGAAGGTAGAGTTCCCGGACCAGAGGCACGCGATCTTCAACGATGAGATCGAAGACATGTGGGAGTTCGTGTACCCGGGCTACCAAACCTTTTTCAATGCCCATGAGAGGGCGTATCCGCGGATCATCAAGGCGACAGAGTTTCCCGAATGCCAGTTCGTGCAGGACCCGAATTCGCGCACAGCCTTTGACCACGTGGACCCTCCTCTCTCATTCCCCCTGTTCGCCCGAATGCTGGCGATCCACGCCTCGGGTCTCGGACAGAAGGGGGACCTCGACGGCGCCTGGAAAGACATCATGGCGCTGCTCCGCATGGCCCGGCAATGCGGCCGTGACGCGACGTTTCGCATGGCCACCATCGGGCTGGAGATCGAGCAAGGATCCCTCAGCCTGGCCATGCAATGGGCCGCCGACTCTCGCCAGACCCCCGAACGGCTCCGCGATGCCCTGAACGCCTACCGGGCCTTACCGCCGATGACGCCCCCCGAGGAAATTTTCCGAGGAGAAGCCAGGATTCTCGAACGGACGCTCGGCCTCCCCGCGCGGGACATCGAGGATGGCCTGT
>CALKTZ010000865.1 GCA_937997355.1 uncultured Planctomycetales bacterium
CCAATCTGAGCGATCCGGTCACCTTGTTCCACATCCTGATCAACCTCCAGACGCAGACGCTCGAACTGCAACGCCAGACGCTGGAGGCCCAGCGTCAGCAGCTTGAGCTGACCCGGGAACTGACCCAGGTCGGCCGGGAGCAGCGGGCCCGTCAGGGGGCCGAGCTGGAGCGATGGCAGAACAGCCATGAAGATGTCCTCGACTCCTGCCGGGACACCCTGGCCAGGCTGGAGCAGGTCCACGCGGCCCTCATGCGGGATATGGCCAATTACGTCGAGGATAATCACGAAAACTTGCTCGAAGGGGACTTTTCCCTGAGCGATTTCGTCGATCGCTTCGGCCCGCGTCTGGCCCATCTGAACACCATGCTGGCAGTCCTCCGCCCGCTCGCCGCCGCCCAGCGGAAGACCGAGGAACCCCAGCAGGGTTGACCGACGCCCGGTTCACCAGGCCCTCGCCCGGGTGTTGTACGGCCCGTCCTCGCGCGCCCACAATACGAGTTCCCCCCGTCCGTCGAGCCCTCGCATCCGATTCCGGAGGGACGAGCCGCTCCACACCAGGCTCTTCCAACGCCTAATAAGATCGGCGATCATGGATGCCTGAGAATCGACCGCTTTTGAATCTCATCCTGGAGGCACCATGGCTGCGTTTTTGCTCTTGCTCGGCGCGTTCCTCGTTCAGGCCGAGGCGCCGAAGGCCCCTCGCTGGTGGGACGACAAGGTCGAGGCTTCCCTCAAACGGGCTCCGGAAAAGGCGGAGATGTGGCGGCAAGCCCTCGAAAAGACCAGGCCCGAGCAACGCGCCGGAATGGCCTACCTCGTCACCTATCTGCCCATCAGCGACGTGCTCGGGGGCATGACGCCGGAACGGCTGAACAAGAATCTCGAACTGGCCTATCGGGTGCGCTCGGAGGTCCCCTGGGGGCCGAAACTCCCAGAGGACATCTTCCTCGATGCCGTGCTCCCCTACCTCAGCGTGACCGAGCCTCGCGACTCGATGCGCGCCGAGTTTCACGACCGCTATCTCCCCCTGGTGAAAGACTGCAAGACCTCGGGCGAGGCGGCCCTCGTGATCAACAAGACCCTCTTCAATGACTACAAGGTCCGGTACAACACCCGTCGGCTGCGTACCGATCAGAGCGCCCGGGAATCGATCTCGCAGGGGATGGCCACCTGCACCGGGCTGACGATCATGCTGGTGGACGCCCTCCGCGCCGTCGGGGTCCCCGCCCGGCTGGCGGGGATCAACTCCTGGCCGGGACGTGGCGGCAACCACACCTGGACCGAGGTCTGGAGCGACGGCTGGCATTACGTCGGCTCGGCCGAGCCCGACGGCAACGGCCTCGACCACGCCTGGTTCGGCGGCGACGCCGCGAAGGCCCTCAAGGACAAGCCGAACAACGCCATCTGGGCCGTCACCTACCGCGAGACCGGGGCATTCTTCCCGCTGGCCTGGGACGACACGCCGAGGATCAACGGCGAGAACGTGACCGATCGCTATACGAAAGGTTCGTCCAAGGGTCCCGATCAGCCCCGCCTGATGGTCGAGGTCCGCCAGGGGGGACAGCGCGTCGTGGCCGACGTGACGGCCCTCGATCGCCAGACCTGCGCCCCCCGGATGTCGGGCAAGAGCCTGGGGCCGCAGTCCGATATCAACCTCCACCTTTCCAGCCCGGCGAACCCCGGCGAAACCTTCCTGGTCGTCGCCCGCCTCGGCAATCAGGCGACGAGCCGATTCGTCACGGTGGACAGCATCGACAAGGTCGTCCGGCTCGACCTGGATCGACCCTCCCCGGAAGACAACTCGGCCAAGCTGACGGCCGCCTTGCTCAAGGATCGCTTCGGCTCCGATCAGGCCAGGCGAGACGCCGCCACCAAGCTGCTCGCGGAAGTCCCCTTCGACGATCACGTCCGCTCGCTCGCCTGGGACGCCTACAAGTCCTCGCCGACTCATCAGGAGCTTCGCAAGGAGTTCGACGCCAAGATCGTCCAGACCAAGGACCGGAAGAGTCCTTACCTGTGGCGGCAAGTCGGCGAGAAACCCAAGGAAGGCTGGGGACTCTTCATCGCCATGCACGGCGGCGGGGGTGCCCCGCAGGAGGTCAACGACCAGCAATGGCACCGGATGTTCGACGTCTATTTCAAGGACCACCCGGAAGCCGGCGGCTACATCTACCTCTCGCTCCGGGCGCCCAATAACGCCTGGAACGGGTTCTACGACGATGCGATCTGCCCGATGGTGGAGCGTCTGATCCGCCAGTTCGTGATCTTCGCCGATGTCAATCCGAACCGCGTCTACACCCTGGGGGCCTCGCACGGGGGCTACGGGGCATTCGTGATCGGCCCGAAGATCCCCTACCGGTTCGCGGCGGTCCACTCCTCGGCCGCGGCGCCCACCCCTGGCGAGACCATGGGAGAGAATCTCATGGATACCCGGTTCACCTTCATGGTCGGCGAGAAGGATACCGACTACGGCCGGGCCGATCGCTGCCAGGAGTTCGCCAAGCAGTACGAAGCCTGGCGCGCCAAGAATGGCGGCTATCCCGGTGGATTCGAGTGGATCCCCGGCGTGGGGCACAAGATCAACGATCACGACAAGGACAAGACGGCCGAGATGCTCAAGGCCGAGCCGCGCAATCCCTGGCCCAAGAAGGTGATCTGGGTCCAGTCCGACGACATCCTGAAGCACTTCTACTGGCTCGAAGCCGCCAGGCCCGTCGACCATGGACGCGTCGAGGCCTCGGTGAAAGGCAACACGATCGAGGTGAAGGCGGAGAAGCAGCAGGGGCTGGCCCTCTGGCTCGACTCCGCTCTCGTCGACCTTGCCAAGCCGGTGACCGTGAACGTCGACGGGGGCTCCTCGCAAACCGTCACCTCCAGGCCCGCCCTGGAAACCTATTGCCTCGGCCTGGAGGAGCGGGGAGACCCTCGCCTCGCCGCCCCGGTCCGCATCCAGGTGCTCCCCACCCCTTGAGCGTTGGCCCCGATGGTCGCATCAAGGTCATTCAGACGCCGGGGTTTGAACCTCTGGTTTCAAACCCGGGCGTCTATGCGCTTTCTTTTACCTGCGATCAGGAACAGTGATGACGATGAATCAAGCCTCACGCCGAGCCACCGGCACTGCTCGCGCTCTGGCGTTGTTCGCGATCTGCCTTGGCCTAATGACCACCGGCTGCGGCGGGAGTGCCGCGCCGCCTCCCGCACCGGTGCCGGTCGAGGATCCGAATCTCACCCCCCCGGCGATCGTCCTGGAAACGCCCACGCCCAAGCAGCGGTTCAAGCTGGGCGATCCGATCGAGTTCAACGGCCGGGTCGAGGTGCGCGAGGGGAACTGGACGCCGGCACTGTCGGTATTCCTGATCACGGTCGGCAAGACCAAAACCTTCAAGATGCAGTACATGTCGCCCTCGGTGAAGCTTGTTCCCTCCGAAACCCCCGGCATCTACACGTTTTCGTTCAAGGCCAAAACCAAGAACTGGGACCCCGGCCGGTGCTACATCAAGCTTTCCATGCATTACGGCAACAAGCTGGTCGATCAGCCCGCGTCGGACGTGCGGGAAATCGAGGTGACCAAATGACCGTCGAGACGAAAGATCGCCGAGCGACGCGCGGATTCACGCTGATCGAGATGCTGGTGAGCGTGGCCGTGATCGCGATCTTGCTGGCCCTGTTGCTCTATGCGATCCAGTCGGCGCGGGCGTCGTCGCGCAAGGTCACTTGCCTTTCGAACCTGGGTCAACTCGGGCTCGCCCTGCACGGTTATCTCTCGGCCCACGGATGCTTTCCCGGCGGTTACACCGGCCGAGGTTACTCGATCCATTCCCGGCTCTTGCCGTTTCTGGAGCAGGTCTCACTCTACAATGCGATCAACCATTCACTGCCATCGAGCAACGACTTTCGAGACGGGTCAAATACCACGGCGGCGTTGACGCGAGTTCCGGTCTTCCTCTGCCCGGCCGACGACATTGCCTTGGCGAATTCAACCGGGCCGACAAACTACCCCGGGAGCCGGGGGGTTGAACGCCGCGAAGGGAAGGACAACGGCTTCTTCTCCCACAACGCGCCTCAGCCGACCAAACCTCAAGACATCACCGACGGCGCGTCCTCGACCGTGGCGATGTCCGAGTGGCTCTTGGGGCCGCAATGGACCGACCGGCGGGATCGGGCCCGCTCGATCTTCGATGTCCCCGGCGAGCTGGAGGGGAAGGAGAAGTTCAACGATTTTATCCATGCCTGCAACACGCTCGATCCGAACACCGCCGATTTTCATATCAATGATAAGGGGACACCCTGGATCGTGGGTGCCTACTACAAGACTCTCTACAACCATTCGATGAATATCAACGATCTCAGTTGCATCAATCAGGGGTTCGTGCAGGAGGCCGCCTACACGGCGGGGAGCCTCCATCCGGGCGGGGCGCAGGCCGTGTTCGGCGACGGGCACGCGCAATTCATCAAGGACTCGATCGACCGGGAGGTTTGGCGGGCGCTCGGCACCCGCGGCGGCGGCGAAGTGATCTCGAAGGATCAATTTTAGCGCGGTGATCATTTCGATTCCGCATGGTTGGCGGATTTCTGAAACCTCTTGGATACCCCCTTGTGGAGTGACGTGTTTAACCGGAGAAAAAGCGTCGATCGGGAGATCGGCGTTCCCAGGGTATCGCTTGAAACCCAATAGCAAACGATTCTACCCGGGCTCGCCGATCTCCAGGTCGGCGTATCGGGCCGGAGAAAAAACGCCGATCGGGAGATCGGCGAGCCCAGGGGACCTTCTTTGTTC
>CALKTZ010000866.1 GCA_937997355.1 uncultured Planctomycetales bacterium
TGGAGAGCTACACTCCCCTCCCCTATGAGCCGGGGATTGCGCGATTCGCGGCCGATTTGTATGTCGACGACGCCCCCTATCCGTTCTGTCCGAGAGTGAACCTCAAGCGGATCTTGAGTCGGGTTGAAGCGAGGGGATATACGTTCAACGTCGGCATGGAGCCAGAATTCTTCCTGGTCGTGAGGAACGACGACGGGTCGATCCGAGGCTGGGACCCGCACGCCTGCGACGACATGGTCAAGCCCTGCTACGATTACAAGGGGATCACCGGCGCGCTGGGCATCCTTCGATCCCTCACGGAAGGGCTCAACCAACTGGGTTGGGGGGTCTACCAGGCCGACCACGAAGATGCTAACGACCAGTTCGAGGTCAACTTCCAGTATGCCGATGCCCTCACGACGGCTGATCGCCTCACCTTCTTCCGGATGATGGCGGGGCAGCTCGCCCGGCGGCAGGGGGCTATCGCCACCTTCATGGCCAAGCCGTTCGCAACCCGGACCGGATCGGGGGCGCACATGCACTATTCGCTCGCCGATGCCGACACGGGGGCCAACGTCTTCTCCGACCGGACCGACCGACGCAACCTCGGGCTCTCTCGGCTGGCCTATCACTTCATCGCGGGGGTGCTGGAGCATGCCCCGGCGTTGTGCGCCGTCACATCTCCGACGGTCAATTGCTACAAGCGGCTCCAGATGGGGCCGGCCCTGGTCGGCTCCCGTTCGGGTTACACCTGGACCCCCGCCTTCATCTCCTATGGGGATAATAACCGCACCCAGATGCTGCGTGTCCCCGAGGCCGGGCATGTCGAGGATCGTTCGGTCTCCAGCGCCTGCAATCCGTACCTGGCCATCGCGGCCTATGTCGCGGCGGGGTTCGACGGCATCGCCCGGGAACTCGATCCGGGGGAGCCGAACCTCGGCAATCTCTACACCGCCGACATCGAAACCATGCGGGCTCGAGGCGTCCGGACGCTCCCCCAGAGCCTCGCCGAAGCCATCAGCCATCTGGAGGCCGACGAGGTCGTCCGCGAATCCCTCGGGCCGATCGCCGACGAGTTCATCCGGCTCAAGCGTGACGAATGGCGCGAATACCATGCCCAGGTCGAAGCCTGGGAACTGCGTCGCTATCTGACCGCGCTTTGATCCGAGCACAATTGAAGAACCGGCTCGGGAATCATCGAATGCATTTTCAACATTCCGCTCCCGCGCCTCCGTCAAAGTTTGAGACTCAGGACCGATCGAGATGGCAAGAATCGCAGCGAAGAATGTGGTTATCGGCGCGGGGGCGATGGGCTCGGCCGCGGCCTATCACCTGGCCCGACGTGGGGAGCCGGTGGTATTGCTCGAACAGTTCCCCATCGGCCACGATCGGGGAAGTTCGCACGGCCTCGCGAGGATCACGCGGCATTCGTACGCCGATCCCGCCTATGCCCGGCTCATGCCGGATGCCTTCCGGGCCTGGCGTGAGCTGGAGGCCGAGGCGTGCGAATCCCTCTACGTCCGGACCGGGGGAGTGACCCTCTGCCCACCCGGTAACGATTACGTGGCCCGAGTCACCGCCAGCCTGGAGATGCTCGACGTCCCTCATCGACGCCTGACCGGCCATGAGTTGAATCGGGCGAATCCGGCCTTCGGCGTCGCCGACGATGTCGACGTTGTCTTCGAGCCAGACGCCGGCATGCTCTGCGCGGCCAAGGCCGTAAGACTGCAAGTCGCGCTTGCCAGGCAGATCGGCGGCGAGAAGACGCAGGTCCTCGATAACACCCCGGTGCGCCGGATCGATCTCGACGGCGGGTGTCCCGTCGTCGTGACCGATGTCGGCGAGTTCGAGGCCGAACGGCTCATCGTCTCTGCCGGAGCCTGGCTCAAGCGATTGTTGCCCGATTATCCGGTTCCGGTGCAGGTGACGCGTCAGCAGGTGCTCTACTTCCGGCCTCCCGACGCGGCCCCGTTCCAGATCGGCCGGTTGCCCGTGTTCATCTTCAAGGGGGACGAGGAGGGAGATGCCTTCTATGGCATGCCCGAGTTCCAGGGGCTAGGGGTGAAGGTGGCGCGGCACTTCGGCCCCGAATTCGACCCCGACCTGGAAGATCGGATGGTCGACGAGGAATATCGAGGGGTCGTCCGCGAGTTCTGCCGGCGCACCCTCCCCGCGCTGGCCGACGCGCCGATCGACCTGACCGAGACCTGCCTCTACACCGTGGCCCCCGATGAGAAGTTCGAGGTCGATTTCTATCCCGGACGAACCGACGTCATGGTCGCCAGCCCTTGCAGCGGCCATGGCTTCAAGTTTTCCTGCCTGATCGGCCGGGTCCTGGCCGATCTTGCCAGCCGAGGGGGGACCGACACCCGCATCGATCCCTGGCGAACTTCCCCGGCGAACTGATTCCGGCGAGTCGTGTCTGACCGATTGTGCGGGGCTGCAACAACTTGGCAGCGGCCCTACCTGTTCAGCCCAGATTGCCGATGCGGGGGAGAATCTGCTAATCTCGATAGCCTCGCGGTACGTATCGACATCGTCGAGGCGGAGCGATAATGGGGACTGGCTCGAAGCGGAGCGCCGTGCCTGGACCCTTTTTTCGCGGCCGATGCCAGGAGAAGATCCGGGAGACCTGACGGTCGAGCGTTTCGGCGGGGTCGTCCGGTGGCACGCGCCGAACGGAGGTCGGCAACGGTTCTCCCTGTTGCTCAATACGTACGCCTCGCGAGGCAAACACCGGCGCCCGGTTTGAAGGCATCTCGAAAGGACCCGACTGTTATGATCGATCCCCGCGTGGCCAGTGGGCTGCGGGATCTCCTCCCCTCGGTGACGATCCCCCGCGAGGCAATGCTCGCCAAGTTCCGCCAGACCTTCGCCTCCTTCGGTTATGTGCCGATCGAAACCCCGCATATCGAGCGCAAGGAAGTGCTGACCGGCAAGGGGGCCGGCTCCGACGAGGTCCTTCGGCAGATCTTCGACGTCACGAACACCGGCGGGACCCCCGGCGAATTGGCCCTGCGGTTCGACCTGACGGTCCCGCTGGCGCGGTTCGTCGCCAAGCATATCGATGAACTCGGGGTCCCCTTCAAGCGATATGCGATCGGCTCCGTGTTCCGCGGCGAACGCCCCGCCAAGGGGCGGTTCCGCGAATTCATGCAGTGTGATTTCGACATCATCGGCACCGAGAGCCCACTCTCCGACGCCGAAACCGCCCTGGTCATCCATTCGGCGCTCCAGGCGGCGGGCGTCCCGGATTTCGTGATCACCCTCAATAACCGCAAGATCCTGGACGGGATGCTGGAGACGCTGGGGCTCGCCGGGCGGAGCGGGGCCGTTCTGAGGTCGCTCGACAAGCTCGCGAAGATCGGCCGTCAGGCGGTGATCGAGGAACTTGCCAGGCCCTCCGACTCGGGAGGCGCGGGACTCACCGAACTCCAGGCGAATCAACTCCTGGACTTCGCCGAGAAGGGACGAGGGGGTGTCGAGGTTCTGGACGCCGCCGAGCAATCGCTCGGCTCGCATCCGAAGGTCGCGGAAGGGATCGCCAACCTGCGGACGGTCTTCGCCATGCTTGAAGCGGCCGGTGTACCGTCCGACCGGGTTGCCATCGACCTCGGCCTGGCTCGGGGGCTCGACTACTACACGGGGATCGTTTTCGAGACAACCGTGAAGGGATACGAGCAGTTCGGCAGCATCGCGTCGGGCGGGCGTTACGACAATCTCGCGAGCCTCTTCACCTCCCGGCGGCTCCCCGGCGTGGGGGCTTCGATCGGCCTCGACCGCCTGCTCGCCTTGATGGTGGAAGCCAAGTGGCTCAAGACGAGCGGGACCACCGCGCCGATCCTGATCGCCAACTTCCCCGGCACGAACCCGGCCATCCCCTTCGGCCTGGCGGCCCGGCTCCGGGCGATCGGAATCGGGGCCGAAGTGTACCCGGAACCGATCCAGATCGGCAAGCAGATGGGCTATGGGTCGGGCAAGGGGCACAAGCTTGCGGTGATCGTCGGCCCCGACGAGGCGGTGAAGCAGGTATTCAACCTCCGGAACTTGACCACCCGGCATGAAGACAAGGGGCTCGCCTGGTCGGTCCTGGAAGACTCGGTCCACGGCGCCCTTGAAGTGCTGGAGCATGAAGGGAGGAGTTCATGACCGGCACCGGCGAAGGGTCGGCCGCGGAACGGCCGATCGGCGTGGTCCGCGGGACCCGCGACTGGCTCCCGGCCGACTACGCGCGGCTTGCCTCGCTCGAACGGCAATTGATCGACGGATTCGTTCAGGCCGGCTACACCCCGATGCGAACCCCCATCCTGGAGTTCACCGAGCTTCACGAGCGCAAGAGCGGGGCGGGGATCGTCGCCAAGCTGATCGAGTTGCCCGAGCATGGCCAGGCGGGGACCTGCCTGCGGCCCGAGTTGACGGCGGGGATCGTCCGGGTTTATACCGAGGCTCCGGAATGCCCCCCCCTCCCCTGGCGGGTCTGCATGAGCGGGCCGGTGTTCCGCTATCTCCCGCCAAAACGCGGCCGGGATCGCGAATTCACGCAGGTCGGGATCGAGATGATCGGCGCGGGGGGGCCTGCCGCCGACGCCGAGGTGATCGCCCTGGCCGATCGGTCGCTCCGGACGGTCGGGATCGCCGATGCGAAGATCCGGGTCGGCCATGTCGGCCTGATCATGGAGATGCTGGGGCGTTCCGGCCTGCCCCCCGCCGCGACCGAGGCCCTTGTGCAGATGCTGAGCGAGGCGGCATCGGACGGGGGCGACGTCCGGGCGTTGGAGTCGGCCGTCGATCAGCTTGCGGGGTGGCTCCAGTCGGGCCGGGAGGTTGACGAGGTCCTGCCGGCCGTCGGCCAGGCGGACGATCGCGGGGTCGACCGCCTGTTTCGCCATCTTGTTCCCGACGTGACGGGGCGTCGCTCGGGGCACGAGATCATCAATCGGCTCCGGCGGAAGTGGAACCTGGGGACCTCGCTGCACGAGGCTTTGGACCGGGTCCGGGCGCAGGTGAAGGCCCTGGCCGGGTTGCGAGGCCCATATCGCGAGATGCTGAAGCGGCTGGCGAAGGAGTATGCCGAGATCGCGCCGGAATCGGTTCAGGCGCTGACCGACCTGGCCAATGCTCTTGAGCAGCGTGGGATCGACCTTGGCCGGATCGAGCTGGACCTGAGCTTCGGCCGGGGGATCGGTTTTTATACTCAGATGATCTTCGAGATGACCGTGATGACCCCCGATGGACCGACCGACGTTTGCGGCGGCGGCCGTTACGATGGCCTGGCGAAAGTCCTGGGCAGCAAGCGAGACGACCGGGGAGTTGGCTTTGCCTTCGGCCTTGAACGGCTCTACCAGATCCTGAATGACCAGGACGGGAAGGATCGCAGATGAGTCAGAATCCTCCCGAAACCTGTTTGGTCGATCCGATCCGATTGGCGGTCCCTTCGAAAGGGCACCTCTACGACGGGATCATCGAGATCCTCAAGACCGCCGGCTACAAGGTTCGCCGGGCGAGCGACCGCCAGTACGAGGCGGTCATCGCCGGCCATCCGCGATTCCATGTGGTCTTCATGCGTCCCACGGACATCGTCACCCAGATCCAGGAAGGGCGCTGCCATCTCGGCGTGACCGGGATGGATGTCTTCGCCGAGCGGGCGTTCGAGGCCGAGGATTCGGTCGTCGTGATCCCCGACCTCGGCTACGGGGGCTGCCGATTGGTCGTCGCCGTCCCCGAGAGTTGGATCGACGTCCACCACATCATCGATCTGGTCGATCTTACCAGCGAGTTCAAGGCGAGCGGGCGGACATTTCGGGTTTCCACCAAGTACCCGGCGCTAACGCAGGCGTATTTCCGCCGCTGGGGGATCTACTACTATCAGGTGATCGCCTCCGACGGCGCGCTCGAACTCCACCCCAGCCTGGGGATCGCCGATATCATCGTGGATCTGACCAGCTCCGGGATCACCCTCAAGGACAACCGGCTCCGCGAGATCGACGGCGGGACGGTGCTCGACTCGGCGGCCTGCATCATCGGCCACTCCCCGAGCTTGCGGTCGATGATCCGGGAAGGGGAAACCGGACCGCTCGCCCTGTTGCTCGACGCGATCGATGGCGTGCGAGGGTCCGAAGGTCTCCTGCACATCGAGATCGTGGGAACTTCTTCACCGTCCGCTCCCGGGCAGGAGACCGCCTCGCAGGTCGTCGAGTATCTCGAAGCCCAGGGGGCGCAGCACATCGCCCGAGGGGAAGTTTGGGACAACGCCGCCGAACCCGCCTGGCGCGTGACCGCGCTCCTCGCCGCGAAGAAGCTCACCGCCTGCCAGCGCAAGCTCTTCCAACTTGGCGCGGGACGTGTCGTCGGCCTTCCCGCCCGCTTCGTCTTCGACCGCGACGGCCATTCGACGTTCGATGATCTGCGGCGAAGGCTGATCTGAGCCGAAGCGAATGGGCGGCCAGGAGCGCCGCCGTTTGATGACACGTAGATCAGGACCGAAAGCCGGGTCGATCTCCATCAATCATTTGTCGGCTTCACCGCGCCGAGGTGGCGATCGAAGAAGCGGACGACTTCGTACCACATCTGGTCCTGGGCGAGCTTCTTGTCGGGGTAGTCGTCTCGATGTCGGATGATGCACTCGATCCCGAGCGGCTCCAGTTTGGCCTTGAGGGCGTCGCCGAACCTGGGATGGTGGATTCCCTCGCCGACCCGGGCGGTTTCGGCGACCTGGCCTTTCGGCTCGGCATAGAGGAGGAAGATCGGAGGATCATCCTTCGTAATATGATTGATCGGTGACGAGTCCTCGAATCGCTTGATGACGGCGGGAGCGTTGGCGTCTTCTTCCTTGACGATGCCGAAAAATGGCGGGAGCGCGGGGTGCTCGTGGGCGCGGCCTCCGACCAGCTTCTTGATGAAGCGGGGGTCGTACGAAGCCTGGGCTCCGTTCACCCCCATGCAGGCTAGCCGGGTCGACTGCCTGGCGATCGGATCATCGCTTTTGGGATCGGCGAGATCCTCATGGAAACCGAGCCAGAGGGCGATGCCAGCCCCCGCCGAATCTCCCGAGGCCGCGATCCGGTCGGGATCGATCCCGAGTTCCTTGGCGTTGGCCCGGATATACTGGATGGCCCGGGCTCCATCGAGCATGGGGGCGGGATAGATCGCCTGCTGCGAGAGCTGGTAGTTGGCCGACGCCACGGAGATCCCCCGGTTGAGGCAGTCGGTCAGCATCCGGACCGGCACGCTAATCTTGTCCCCCTGACGGAAGCCGCCGCCGTGGAAGAAGACGACGAGCGGCGTGGGCTTGTCGGTCGGCTGGCCGTTGGGCCTGGCCTTCCAGAGATCGAAGACGTTCCGCTCGTGCGGGCCGTATCGGATGTTCTTCACATCGGGCGAAGGGCGCTCGGGATCGGCAAACCGCCTCGCCTGGAGCGCAACCAGCACGAATAGACTCATCGCGCCCAGCGAGGCCAGGCGGCGAAACCTCGGATGCAAGCTCATCGGGAGCGCCTCAAGTGGTGGATCGTGTCGGACGCAGGGGCCGCTGGCGAATCGAAAGAGGGCGTTTGCCATCAAGCCCCGGCCGTCCACCTTCACTGTAGCGAAATCAGGACCAATGCCAAGCATTTGTGGCGCGCCGTTCCGGAATTCGCGCGACTAACCCGCAGGATCGCCCGCGGTTGCCAAAATTTCGGGAAGTTTTCCTCAAGCCGTGAGAAATGCCGAAAGAATTCCGGGTGAATCGTGAATCGACTTTTTTGTAAGTCTTACAAGTATTGTTGACAATTTACCGGGACGCCTGTGGCGAAATCCTTCGACGCGACGACGAGAGACCTGATCGAGCTTGATCCGGCCGCCTGGATCAACTATCTCCGCGTGCCGGTACCCACCTCATCGCGGGTGGAGGCGATCGATGCCGACGTCTCGACCGTCAGCGCCCAGGCCGACAAGGTGCTCCACGTCACCGGCAAGCGTCCGAGCATCGTCCATGTCGAGCTGCAAGCGGCGAGGGACGCCCGCATGGCCGAGCGCATCCTTCGTTACAACGTGCTTCTCGGTTACCGGCATCGGATCCCGGTGCGATCCATGCTGGTGCTCCTCCGCCCCGGTGCCTGGTCGCCTCGGTTGACGGGGATTCATGAGAATGCACTTCCGGGAGGAGACGCCTACCTCCGTTTCCGGTATGATGTGGTGAAGGCCTGGGAACATCGCGCGGAGGATGTGCTCGCCGGGGGGCTGGCGACCCTGCCTCTGGTGACGATCTCCGACGTGGGGACGATGGGAATCCACGAGGCCCTGACCGCGATGTCGGAACGCCTCGCACGCGAGGCAAATCCCGCTCAGCGGACAATGCTGCTGAACTCCGCCTGGGTGCTCATGGGGCTCGGCTACGGCAAGGCCGAAGCGAGAGAGATCTGGAAGGGGATTGAGATGGATGTCTTGAAGATCCGAGGGATTGAAGAGTCGTCAACGTACCAGGATATCCTGCAAAAAGGATTGCGTAGAGGCATGCTCAAAGGCCGGGCTCAAGGTCGAATCGAAGGCAGGACCGAAGGTCGAACCGAAGGCCGAACCCAGGGGGTTCGCGAAACCTTGCTCCGGCTCGGAACTCGGAGGCTCGGCCCCCCCGATCAGGCGATCCGCGCCAGGCTGGAAGCGATCGACGATTCACGACGCCTCGGAGAGTTGACCGATCGCCTCCTCGAAGTCGCCAGTTGGGATGAGTTGCTCTCGAAATGAACCCCGATATTCTCCACATCCAGCGATTACGGTCGCTCGACTACTGGCGAGGCGAGGTTGCCATCTCACGCCTTTCCGGCGGGATTACCAATCACAACTATCTGGTCGAGAATGGAAGTCAGTCGTTCGTGGCGAGGCTCTGCGAAGAGCGTCCGCTGCTCGGGATCGATCGCCGCAATGAGATCGTCTGCCACAAGGCGGCGATGACCGCCGACATCGCTCCGGAAGTGGTCCACCACGAGCCCGGACTCCTGGTGAGCCGATTTCAGCCCGGCAAGACGCTGGCCGCGGCCGACGTCAGGCGGGATTCGGTCCTGGATCGCCTGGGGATCGTGCTGCGTCGACTGCACGACTCCTGGGACTCCTTATCGGGGGAGATGCTTTACTTCTGCCCCTTCCAGACGATCCGGACCTATGCTCGATCCGCCCGGGCACTCCAGGCCACGCTGCCGGCCGGGCTTGATGAACTGCTGGAAGACGCTCGGATGTTGTCGCGTCGTATCCGACCGTTTCGCCCGGTCCTCTGCCACAACGATTTGCTCCCGGCGAACCTGATCGACGACGACGTGCGAATCTGGGTGATCGACTGGGAATACGCCGGGATCGGTCATCCTTTGTTCGACCTGGCGAATGTTTGCGCGGCCGCCGACCTGAGTCCCGACCACGAACGTCGGCTACTCCTGGCCTACCGGGGGGAGGTCGTGCCTTCGGAATTGAAAGAACTGCGGATTCTCCGGGCGGCGTCGGCCCTGCGCGATGCGCTCTGGGGAGTCATCCAAACCGTGGCTTCGGACATCGAATACGACTATCAGGGTTACGCGGACGAGAATCTTCGCCTGTATCGAGAATCGCGGGCCGCGTTTCAGTGACGGGTTAGGCTCGAGAGACCCCATCCCGGATGCGTGAAATCCCGAACTACGCCGTTGGCGTAGAACTAACCCAATCGAAGTCGAAGATAGCCCTTGCAATTTATCGGGACAACAATATCGATGAACCGAAAAGAAGCATTCTTAACTTTGTGACTTCGGCATCGGGAACTCGCCACAAATGAAGACCGTAATCGGTAAGCCGTACTAACGAAGAACCGGGTCGCCGTTGAGCGAACTGTCGCAGAGTTATGCCATCACTTAGCTGTGCGTCGAGTTGCTTTTCGTTCAAAATATTGTACGGATAGACATCTCGAAGCACTGTCGTTCGCACTTCTCCTGTTGCATCATACCACTTACACAGGGATTCATATTCGTCGGATGACAATTTGCCATTATCAAGTCCAAGAATATGAAAGTCAGGACGCTTCTCAATCTCCGACGAGAAACCATAACCAAAATCAAATTCATGTATTTTAATTTGTGAATGTATTAGATTTTGGAATTCGAGAGAGTGAATTTTGACGAACGATTCGTTAATGACAATGCACATAAGTAATTCATTGTTCGCATCCACGTAGCTTAGTGAGGCGTTCGCGTAGCCGTCGTAAGCCGGCTCTTCACTTCCCGTTGGATTGGCTGCTACCGATATTAAGTTGACATTGAAAAAACGTGAATTTACCAATTTACTGTGTATTCGACCCCCAAACTTCTCGAGTTTCCCAGAATATCCAATTCCCCCAGCACCGATGTATGTCGGCGACACTCCGCAAGATCCCAGTTGGCTAAGAATCGTTGAGTAGAAATGGCTGAAAAGATCGCCTTCAGGTCGAACACAGTTATACTTGTAAAGTCCTAAAGCAGATGCTGATTTACTTAAATCCATGATTAAAATCCTTGATTGTTGTCAAGACTTCCTGGTAAGAACAACAACCCGCGGAGGAAGCGGCCTAAATCCATTTGCTCGAAGCTGAGCATCCAGGGTTGCATTTCGATCACGCAGGTCCTGCAGGTTGTCCGTTCTCGATTGAAGTGGACCCCAATGTCGAGACCACTTGGCCCCGATTTTCCTGGCTACTCCCCCGAACATTTGGCTTCCAGCAATTCCAATAAGGCGGGATCACGTTTCCGTTTGGGTATATCTAGGGGTGACAAATTCACACGATTGCGATGCTCTGGATTACCTCCGTGATTCAGAAGTAAAGATACTATCTCATAGTTTCCATTGGCGTTGAACGCTGCAGTCCAAAGCGGCTGGTTTCCATGGTTGTCGCTGATCGAAATGACCTTTGGATTTTTTCGAAGTAGCATTTCGGCCACTTGCGGCAAATTGAACTCAACAGCATAGTGCAACGCTGTTTTGCCCTCTCGGTCTTGCAACAGGATGTCAGCCCCACTTTCGAGTAAAACCTCGACGGCCTCTGGATGTCTCCACGCAATGGCACAATGGAGAGGTGTCGCCCCCGATTCATCTATGTTGTTAATATCTTTTCCTTCATTGATGGACTGTCTGAGCTCCTTTACTTGATTTTTTCGTGCGTATTCATTTATTTCGCTTCGAAGCACGGTTTTATCCTTCATTTGGTGCCCTTTCGGCCTCAATTGGGCCCCGGGAATTCTGGTCTATAATTTGCTGGATAGTTATACTCGTCAAAAAATACTTTCCAAGAAATTTCTCCCTTAGTGCTACTCCGTTAAATCTTTCAGAAATCCAGGGAAAACAGAGATTT
>CALKTZ010000867.1 GCA_937997355.1 uncultured Planctomycetales bacterium
GCCGAAGGTTCCTCGTCTTCCTCGTCCTCTTCGTATTCCTCTTCGTCTTCGTCCTCCTCGGAGAACTCGACGTCCGCCAGATCCCCGAGCCGGTAGGGGGTGCCGCCGATGTGGAGCGTGATGTCTTCCAGCGAGAGTTCCTCGGGATTGACGTCTTCCCGGGCCGTCAGCGCCTCGAACTCCTCCAGCGCGACCAGGAGGGCCGACTCGAACTGCTCCGGGGCGATCCCGAGCTGTTGCAGCTCTTCGTAGCGCGGGGAGAAGGAAATCGCGATCTCACCATTGACTTCTTCATCGTCGTCGTACTCGGTGTTCATCGTCCGAAGCTCCTTGACAAAAAGGGGGGCGTGGTCGCTTCGTCTCTCAATGCCGTCCCATGCATGAGATTCACGTTTCGGCGCGGCCGGCAGGAAGACAGACCAAACCTACCGGCAACTTTCGGACCGATCAGCATAGCGACCGGGTCTTCCGCCGACCAGCAAAGTTGTTCGGTCGCTCAAAGTTCCATCTCCTGGAACGCCTTGATCCCGATCCGGAGCGGGATGATGGTCCCGAGCACCCCGACGACCACGCTCACCGAAATCGCCACGATCAGCCAGAACCGGAATTGATAATGAGAGAGCGCCCATCGGGCCGTTTCGGCATGCTCCTGGCCGGCGAAATAGAGGTGGCAAGGCAGCGCCAGGGCGGTCACGATCGAGAAGATGAAGACCAGGCTCACGAGCAGGTTGAGGGTGCCGCCGAAGCCCGCCGCGATCTTGGAAGGGTCGCTCTCGTGAAGATTCGGCAATCGAGCCCCCAATCCCACGCTGATCCCCGAAAGGCCGAGGCAGAGGATCGCGACCATCCCCACATGAAGCCCGATGATCAGGGGGCTCATCCGGAGCATCACATCGCTCATGAGGACCAGGGTCTCGGTGGCAACCAGGCTGATGCCCGACGAGAAGGCGAATTTCCCCCACAAGATTTGCTCTCGACGCAAAGGCAGGAGCCCCAGCACCCAGAAGTTCCGCCCTTCCAGCGAGAGGAGCGGAAAGATGAACCGGCTGGTGAACGTCGAGAGCAGGAGGGCCGTCACCGCGAGGTTGAGGAAGCTCACCAGGTTGCGCCAGTATGGGCTTTGCAAGTCGTAGCTCAGCCGTCGGATGTTCAGGAAGTAGAAGGCGAGCAACCCGAAAAAGATCAGGAATTGAGACCACTGGGCGGGATCTCTGAGGAACGTTCGAAGATCCTTGAGGATCAGCAGCCGGATCGGCCGGGGGAGGAAGAAGAAGCAACGATGGAAAAACGGGTCGAACATCCCGACGCGAGCCCGCCGACGCGACGAGCGCCCCCCCTGCACCCGGCTATAGCCTCGACGATACAGGTCGCGCGCCACGACGGCGCCCACCAGGTAAGCCAGCCCGGCGTGGGCCGAGAGGATCATCAGATAGTACCACGCCGTGGCCCAATGGGAACGTGCCGAGGCGAGCAGGCCGGCCGACATCCATCGGCTCGGCCAGAGGGGATTCTGGCAGAATGCCAGGCGGCCCAGCACCGTACCCAGCCAGTCGCTGCTCATCCGCTCGCCCGGGGCGCGCACCACCTGGTACGCCAGGAAAACGATCGCCGAGAGGATGGCGGCGATCGTCAAGGCCAGCACGGTCTTCTGGCGTTTGGGGAAGATGTTCGCCACCGCGATCGCCGCGATCGCCCCGAGGCTCCCCGCGAGGAGCACGAAGGAAACCAGGTAGACCAGGAACATCCCATAGAAGCCGGCCGAGGCGTTCACGCGAAGCCCGTAGGCCACCATGAGCGGGCTCCCCAGCAGGAAGAAGCCCCAGCTTGAGAACGCAATCGCTTCGATGAATTTGTGCGCGAAGATCCGGTCGGCCGAGGCGGGGGTCGTGAGGAGGAAGGTCGACTCCCTCGAATGAAAGAGGGCCGTGTAGGTGATGATGCCGGTCGAGAAGAACAGCATCACCAGCAGCGAGAGGAAGAACATGCTGAAGAGATATTCGACGATCGTATTGGCCAGATCGAGATAGATGCCGATGAACTGGAATCCCCCCAGGAAGAGGAGGAACAGCCCCCACCAGAAGACCAGGCTGCAGAACAGGATCGTCGCCGCCCGGAGCCGAGACGCCGAGAGGGCGATCCGCAGCTTGTTCCGGATCAGGTCTCGCCGGAGCATCCGCAGCGCCCCGGCCGCCCGCGAGTCGGAGACCGGCGACGAGCGGACGAGGGAGTCGGAACCATGGATCTCGGCTTGCATGTCGCGGTCCTCGTGAAGCCCTGAGCCGCTCAGGCGGTGGTCGGTTGCTTGATCGCGAACTTTTCATTCCCCAGGGATGGGCCGTCGGTCCCCGTCAGTTTCAGGAAGAGGTCTTCGAGCGGCCCCTGATGCTGCAACCGATCTCGAAGCTGGCCGAGCGTCCCCGTGGCCAGCATCCGGCCGTGGTCGACGATCCCGATCGTGTCGGCGAGCTCTTCCGCGATCGCGAGGAGGTGGGTCGACATCAGCACGGCGCAGCCGGCCCTGGCTTGAGTCAGGAAGAGGTTCTTCACGATCCGGGCGCTCCGCGGGTCGAGCCCGACGAGCGGCTCATCGACGACCAGCACCTTGGGGTCGTGAACGAGCGCCGACGCGAAAACCACCCGCTGCTTCATCCCCTGCGAATAGTTCTCGCAAAGCTCGTCGATGTAGTCGTTCATCTCGAAGACATCGATCAATTCATCGATCCTCGACCGTGCGTGCCGGCGTTCCAGCCCATACATCTCGACCACGAACCGGAGGAATTCCCGGCCGCTCAGCTTGTCGTAGAGATAGGGCTGATCGGGGACATAGCCGAGGAGTTGCCGGGCCTCGGGGCTCGACGCCGGATGTCCGCCGATTCGGACGCTCCCGCCGCTGGGCGCGAGGAGGCCGCAAATCATCTTGATGGTGGTGGTCTTGCCCGCGCCGTTGGGTCCGAGGAAGGCGAAGAGCTCACCGGGCCGCACCGACAGATCGAGGCCATCCACCGCTCGCTTGGAGCCGAATTCCTTGGTGACGTTGCGCAGCTCAATCATGACGACGACGCCTCGGTCTCGGTTTTCGTGTCGGGTTGTTTCCGCCGTTCCAGGATGAGCCGGACGAAGGGGAGCGGCAATTCCTGTCGAAGGATGACGCCGTCGGTTCGCACCCATGAACGAGCGGACGACAGCGGCGGATACGTCTGCAGGACCTCGAAGGGGCTGACCGGCTGATTCTCCCATTGAATGAGCGTCCGGCGGAGGACCTCCACGCGAACCCGGTCGACCTGGCCCGTGATCGGGTTCACCATCTGGGTCTCCCATCGCTGGCCGACGTGGAGCCCGGGGAGGCGGTCCATCGGGCCGAACGAGTTCCCCACCACGCTCCTCGGCTCGTAAGGGAAGCGGCGGACTTGCTCCAGGCCCTTGCTCCGAAAGGTCAGCACCAGGAGGCCGTTCTGGACCTTCCCGTCGACGGTCAGGACGAAATCGGGCGCCTCGTCGGAGGTGACCTTGAACTTGAGCGTCCGGAGATTCCCCTTGTTGTCGACGTTGTAACGGCTGTCGATCTCCAGCCTGCCGACGTTGATCGAAGCAAGCGGCGTGCCCTTGAAGAGCCCTTCCGAATCGAGCGAGACCCGACTCGTGAGCTCGGAACTTCCATCCTCCCGGCCGGATGATCCGGTCACGGCGGTTCCGACGGTCCGGAGGACTTCGGAACCCTTGGAATCCCCCATCACCTGGATGGTCCAGCGGACCTCGGGATCGCCTTGCCCGGCCGCGACGATCGTTCGAAAGTCGGGGGGGTAGCCCAGCGTCAACTCGGGGAGGAGTTCGCGCGTGAGGAGGAAAAAGGCGGCGATCAGCCAGTAGACCAGGATCACGAGACAAACGAATCTCGAAGGCATTTCGTCCCGTTGCTCCTTCCGTCAGGTGTTCTCACTCGACCATCATAGCCCGAAAACGCCGATGCCAGAAAGGGGACCCGTCCCGCTTCGATCATCCCATGACAATTGTCGCACACGAGTCAAGTCATCCCCGGGAGCGGAACTCGCCGCCTGGATTCCTGACGCGATGATCGCGGCCCGCGTGACTCGTACGACACCGAGGTGCGGAACTCGCCGCACCGGCGAATCAGACCTTGACAGGAGGCTGTCGACTTCATAGGAAATATCCTATATCACAAGGAGAGTAGGATTTCGGCCACCGATGACCACGAAACCCCGGTACTCCGGCCCGTCGTATGGATGGGCAGTTCGCTTCGGAACCTTCAGGCGTTTCCCAGGGGGGCGCGGAAGCTGATCGGCGATGAGCTGCAACTGATCCAATTCGGCGGCATGCCACGGGATGCCAAGCCGTTCAAAGGGGTTGGCAGCGGGGTGTTCGAGATCGCCCTGCGGTTTGAGGGCGGTGCCTACCGCACCGTGCTGGCGGTTCAGCTTGGGGAGAGGATCTATGTGCTGCATGCCTTCCAGAAGAAATCGAAGAAGGGGATCGAAACGCCGAGGCCGGATGTGGATTTAATCAAGCAACGGTACAAGGAGGCGAAGGAGCTGGCTGGCCATGAAGAAGAATGAGCAGCAAGTGAAAATCGAACACGAAGAAGGGTCCGG
>CALKTZ010000868.1 GCA_937997355.1 uncultured Planctomycetales bacterium
CTTTGAGGAACTCGGCGTCGTTGTCCTGCATGCAGCCGGAAGACAATGTCGTGAAGAAGAGGCCAACCAGGACAACGGCAGCTCTTAAGGATCGACGGCGGAATGTATTCATGATGAAACTCGTTCGCATTGCGGAAACGAAAACGGCTCGCCCCGAGGGGAAACGATCCTGTCATCTGCGGCCCTGATTCCGCGATGCCTCGTCCGGCTTCCCCGGCAAGGACGACCCTTCCGGCGCGTGGAACAGGACCTTCCCGGAAGCATCGGTCATCGTCAGGCTCGGGCTCCCGTCGGGGTCGACCTTCAGCACGACCCCCCCCTTCTTGTTGGCTCCGAGGAGTTGGAAGAGCGACTCCCCTTCGGTCCCCATCCGGAACAAGGCCCGGGTGCCGGTCTTGTCGTAGAACGCGATCCCCGGAGCCCCCGGCGAAACATCGGAGTAGATCTTGAGCCCCATCTTGTAATTCAAATCGAGGTCCAGAAAGGCCAGGCTCGGATAACCGTACTTATCGTAGTCGGCGATCATCACCCGCTTCCCTTCTCGGTTGTAGAGGCCGAACTCCTTAGACTCCACGGCCGATGGGATCGCCGTCAGGTTCAACACCTGCTTGAGATCAATCACGCCATTGCGTACCAGGATGACGGAGGCGATCAATCCGAGCACCAGGAGCGCGAAAGCCCACTGGAAACCGCCGAGAGAACGCTCGTTACGCTTGAGGATCGTGGTGACGCGCGAAAGTTCTTGTTCAAGACGTGCTATCCGATCGGAATCGGGAACCAACGAAGGATGCGACATCCCGCGGCCTCAAAACGGAACCGAGACATTGATAGACCAGGACAAGCGATCGATGAGAGCTTGCAGGCGATATGTGATCGAGGTCCCGGGCGATGCGCTTCGGCGATCCTGACCCAAGAAGAATGATCGCGACGAAACCAATTCCAGGCGAACCTACCGGGAGGACGCGAGGAATTCCTTCGGGACTCTTTGACATAGGCTATAAAACGAAACGCAAATGTCAAATGTCTGGCGTAAGTCTTACGCGGATATTTCGAAATTTGCCCGTGTTTCCGCCGGTTTCCTTCACGCAATCTTCAAAATCGACCGTCGATAACCATGCATCTCTGCACTAACGACACATGTAGTATATTACAGATGTAACAGAGAGCCGACGTCGCCCCGCACATCGCCGGATTGACGATCCCATCCGGAGGATCGACAATTTCGTCGGACCCTCGGGAGTCATTTCGACCAGCAAATGAGGTATGTAAGCGATGACGAAGCGGCGATCCGCAACGCCCTGGATTGCCGCTTCGCTCGCGGGAGGCACGCTCGTCATCGCGATGGCCGTGTTGGGATGGCGGCTTTTCCATGGCCCCGATCCGCTCGCGCGGGGGATCTCGGCCTATCGAAAAGGGGAGTGGTCCGACGCCCAGGCGCTGGCCCGGCAACGACTTCAGGCCGAGAAGTCGGACCCGATCGCGCTCCGACTCCTCGCAAGATCGACGGCCCGGCTGGATCGCGACGAGGCGGCGGAAGGTCTCTACCGACGATTGGGGACCGATCGGATGGAGGCGGAGGACCTGTTCCTGCTGGGCCGGGGCCTGCTTCGCCGAGGGGGAGCCGGACCCGCCCTCGCCGCACTCCGCGCGGCCAGGGACCTCGACCCCGATCACGCGGAAACGCTCGATGCACTGGCCGCGCGTTACGCGGAAATGGGCCAGGTGCATGAAGGGATCGAGGCGGCCAGCCGTCTCTCCCGGCAACCGGGCTGGGAGTCACGTCTGAGCCTGCGCGACCCCGTCGGCGCGGCCGACGCGCTCCGCGAGGCCCTGGACCTCGACCCTCAGCTCCGAGGGGCCAACCTGAAGCCGGCCGAGGCATCGAAGCTCCTGGCCTCCGCGCTCCTTCAATGCGGCCGCCCCGACGACGCCGAGCGGTCGCTCGCCAGGATCGACGGTGCCGGTTCAACCCCCGAAACCGCCTGGCTCCGGAGCCGGATCCTCCTGCAACAGGGCAAGAATGCGGAAGCCCAGGCCGCGCTGAAGGACGCGGGCACGTTCGGCGAGTCCGACCCCATGCGGCCGGAGCCGGCGACCTACGCCGGGGCCGGGGAATGTGCCGTGTGTCACGCCCAGCAATACGATGCCCATCAGAAGAGCCGCCACGCGGCAACCTTCGTGAAGACGGCCGAGATCAAAACGATCCCCTGGCCCGATCGCCCCGTCATCGACCTGACGAACCCGGAGGTCCGGCATGCGTTCCATCGTTCGGATCGAGGCGTTGAGGTTGTGACGAGCGTCGCGGGCCGGGAGTTCCGCGCCCTGATCGAATATGCCTTGGGATCGAACCATCAGGGGCAATCGTTCCTGGCCCGGGACGGCGACGGGACGATGCGCGAGCTGCGGATGTCCCGCTATCCGGCCCCGCCGATCTGGGACCGGGCCAACCAGCACCCGGAACGACCTCCCGATGACGCCGGATATCTCGGTCGGCCCCTCCCCCTCGCGTCGGAGACGGCATGCCTGGGCTGCCACGTCACAAATTCGGCCGCCGCGACGCATCCGGCCGGCCGGCCCGAGGCGGCCGATCGCGGCATCGGCTGCGAGCGCTGCCACGGCCCGGGGGGGAACCATCTGCCGGCGGTCGAGGCGCATTTCCCGGACCCCGCCATCGCCCGGCCGAGGCTCGCCGGGGCCGAACAGGTCATGAAGCTCTGCGGCGATTGCCACAAGGCCCCCCCGGGCTCGCCCATCGACAAGCCCGACTTCATCCGCTTCCAGACCCCCAACCTCCTGTTGAGCCGCTGCTACACCGAGAGTGGCGGCGGAATGAGCTGCGTCACCTGCCATGATCCCCATCGCGATGCGGTCTCATCGGCGACTCACTACGAACGCATCTGCCTGAGCTGCCATGCCTCCGCGGCCGGGGCGAAGGGGCAATCCACGGATACTCCCCGACATCCCCCCTGCCCGGTCAATCCGACGGCCAAATGCCTGGAATGTCACATGCCGCGCTCCTCCGACGCCGTCCCCCGCGCAACCTTCACAGACCATTTCATCCGCGTGCGACGCGACCGGCCATAGGCGGCACACGAACGAAGCCAAAAGATCGGCAATCCGGAGGCGTTCGGTCTCGGGAGTCGGCCAGGTAGCGATGGAAGAGGAGCCTGGAATAAGATCATTATCTACAGTTTTACCGCCGACGCGGGTGGATGTCTTTCCTGAGGAGGTCGCACATTCGAGACAGGTCGTCGGTGGAGACAGGACAGCGATCGTCGAGCTGGCGACTCTGGGCGTTCGCCGGTGTTGCCTGGGGTTGCCTCATCGCGGCCACTTCGAGCACCGTCATCCTGCCCCATGATTTCTTCGCCTGGATCGCCGCCCATGTCTTCAGGGATGAGGCGTCCTTCCGGGCATTCGCCACTTTCTGGGGATACGCCTGGTTTGCGATCGTCAAGAGCTGGCACGCCGCCGAGTTTGCGATTCTCTGCTTGCTCGCGATCATGGTCCTCGACCGGCTCTCGATGTCACGCACGCGGCGGAATGTCGCCCTGGCCCTGGCATTCGCCTGCCTCTTCGCGATTTCGGACGAGTACCACCAGACGTTCGTGCCGGGACGGGGCGGCACGTGGACCGATGTCGCGATCGACTGCTCGGGGGCTTTCCTGGTGGGGCTCATTGCGTGGCAACGACGGGAGAAGCTTTAGCCCGTGAGCCCCGCGCCGAACACCCAAACCGCCGGACTGATGTCTTGTGGCCGGTTTCCTTTCAAAAGCAGGCAAGACCTTGTAAACTGCCTTTTCTGGGATTAGGCACAATGCGGAGACTTCGAAGATGGCGACGGTGGCCGGGGATCATCGGGCGATTTTGCTGAGGGATGACGATAATGTCGCGGTCGCCGCAACTCCGATCGCGAAGGGGACCTTGCTGACGGTCGGCCCCTCGCCGTTCGAGGTCCGGGAGCCGATCGTGTTGGGCCACAAGGTCGCCGTGCGCGAGGTCGCCAAGGGGGAGCCGGTCCGCAAGTACGGCCAGATCATCGGCTTCGCCTCACGCCCGATTTCCGCCGGCTCGCACGTCCACGTCCACAATCTCACCGCCGACCTCTTCGAGCGCGACTACGCCTTCGCCACCGAACACCCCCCCGTCCCCCCGATGGATCGGCGGCGGACCTTCCAGGGCTTCCTCCGGCCGGACGGCCGCGTCGGCACCCGCAACTACATCGCCGTCATCAGCACGGTCAATTGCTCGGCCAGCACCTCGCGATACATCACCGCGAGATTCCAGGACAACGCCTGGAGGCGCGAGTTCCCCAACGTCGACGGCGTCTTCGCGGTCACCCACAAGGGGGGCTGCGGCATGCAGTTCGAAGGGCTCGATCACAAGCTCCTCGAACGGGTGCTGGCGGGGTTCGCCCATCATCCCAACGTCGCCGCCTATGTGATCGTGGGGCTCGGCTGCGAGGGGAGCTACGCCAGCCACCTCGTCGAGTCGGAAAATCTGGTGCTCATCGGCTCCGCGACGAACGGTCGGAAGGTCGAGCCGATCCGACCGCGAACCCTCAACATCCAGGACGAAGGGGGGATCACCAAGACGGTCGAGTCGGCCGTCCGCGCGGTCTACGAGCTGATGCCCGAGGCGAACTCCTGGAGACGCACCGAGCAACCGGCGTCCAAAATCTGCCTGGCCCTCGAATGCGGCGGGTCCGACGGCAACTCGGGGGTGACCGCCAACCCGGCCACCGGGGTGACCGCCGACCTCGTCGTCGCACAAGGGGGGACCGCCGTCCTGGGGGAGACGACCGAAATCTACGGCGCGGAGCACATGCTCACCCGCCGCGCCGTGACGGAGGAGGTCGGCCGGAAGCTCGTCGATCGGATCAAATGGTGGGAGTGGTACACCGGGGTCTTCGGCGCCGAGATCAACAACAATCCATCCCCCGGCAACAAGGCGGGGGGGCTCTCGACGATCTACGAGAAGTCGCTCGGGGCGCTGGCCAAGGCCGGGACGACCCCGCTCGTGGATGTGGTCGAATATTCCGAGAAGCTCGATAAGCCCGGCCTCATCTTCATGGATACCCCGGGCTACGATCCCCCCTGCACCACCGGGCTCGTCGGCGGCGGGGCGAACGTGTTGATCTTCACCACCGGCCGGGGGAGCGTGCTCGGCCTGAAGCCGACCCCCTG
>CALKTZ010000869.1 GCA_937997355.1 uncultured Planctomycetales bacterium
GGCCCGCTGTAATCGACCCACGAGGCCGCCTTGCCCCAGGCCTTGTCGTCGGTCAATCCTTCGGAGGTGATGATCTTCCCTCCCAGCTTCTTGGTTACGTCCATGGTCGTCGCGACCCGCATCCCGAACATCCCCTCCTTGGTCTGGCCGAACTCGACGGGGCCGACCGTGGCCTTGACCTTGATGTCGAAATCGAAAACGCGGCCGGCCTTGGTGTGATAGATCGTGAGAACGCGCTCATCCTCGCAAACTTTCTCACCCGAGGGGCTCAGCCAATCGTCGGTCGTGTGGAGCCTTCCGAGCACGGGTCCCTGAATCAAAGGCTTTCGACCGGTCTCCTTGATCGACCCGTACGGCTTTCCCTTGGGCTCGGCCCAGAAATCGATTCCATTCACCTTGCCGAACGTGAACCAGAGGGATCGGTGATGAGGATGGTCCTTCGTCTCGCCGTCGACATTCTTCATGGGATACGAACGGGTGTAGGCCGTGCCGTCCGGCCCCAGCAACGGGAAGAGGAAGGGCTTCGGTCCCTCATCGGTGCGATATTCGGTGAACGGCTTGCCGTCGATCTTGATCGCGACGTTGGTGCCATCTGGTGTCAGAGAGACCCTGGAATGATCCTTCCCCTCGGATGCGCCCACCGAACTCAGCGTGAAGGTTCTGGACGCATTGGCGGCCAGGCTCGGCAACACGGTCGCGAGATAGGAAACGTCATCCTCCTGGAACACCTGCGCCGAAACTGCCGGGGTGTCGCTTCCGCCCTCCGACCTGAGCTGATAGCTGCCGGCCGGGATCTTAGCCTTGATCGGAGAAACGACCGGTGTTTCTCCCAGTTCCGACGCCCCGGCGGTGACGGTCACCTTCCAGGAATCTGCCCGAGCCAATGTCGAGGGGGAGGATGCCGTTGCGCAGACAACGGCGATGGAAATCAACCCTTGCAGTCGTCGAAGGAGTGAGACTCGGATCATGGTCGAAGAATCTCCACTCCCCAGAACAGGATCTGGAGAGGCCAAGCAAGACGCAAAATCCGGCCTGGGCATCGATGACTCACGATGACCACCAAGGGGCCGGGCGCGATGGATCGATGAATTGTAATGCCGTCCCCCGCGCCACGCGAGAGGACACACGCCCCCCCCTCTCGAACCATCCTATCTAGATGCTTTCGCGTAATTCTCTTAATTTTTTAGTTGACGCATACCCGAGACGGTTTTATAGTCCTTTGACAGCGATCGGCCGCACCATGTCCATTGAACTTGCCTTATATGAGGCCCAGCTTTATACCTAGATCATTCAAGCACAGGGGAGTGCCTGTTCCGGGCAAGCTGCATGAAAAGGTTGTACGTGGGCAATCTTAAGTATTCGACGAACTCGGATGATCTCAAGGAGCTTTTCGGACAATTCGGCGAGGTGCGGTCGGCCCAGGTTCTGGTGGACCGGGAGACGAACCAGAGCCGAGGATTCGGTTTCGTGGAAATGATCATCGACCAGGAGGCGTTGACGGCCGTCGAGCAGCTCGACGGGACCGATTTCGAAGGACGCCGGCTCACGGTGAATGAGGCTCGTCCTCGCGTGGCGGGCGGAAACGGCGGATTTCGCAATGGGGGACGCGGCCGTCCCGAATAAACCGTGACTGCTTTCAGACATTCCGGGAAAGGTTCATTGGCTGGAGTCGGGTTGGAGCAACACTGGCTTCCGACCGACTTCGCCTTGGCGGGGCTTGGCGTCGGAAGGTAGGTTAGAAGGCGAAGCATCGATCGACTCGAACCTCCAACGCCTTGACCGGTCCTACTCGTGTGAAATCCACATCCCATTCGGTCGTGCCGGCCTCGCCTCCCTGGATTTGGCCCCGGGCCGCGTATGTTCATATTCCGTTTTGCGCCCATAAATGCGGCTATTGCGACTTCGCGTCGTTAGCCGGCGTCGATCATCTCGCCGATCGCTATCTCGACGCCCTGGAACGCGAGTTCGCATTGCAACTCGGCACGCCTCAGCCGGTCGACACGATCTTCGTCGGCGGGGGAACGCCGACTCGACTGGACATTCGCGGCCTGGAACGATTGTCGGCGATGATCCGGGAATGGCTGATCCTTGCGCCGAACGGGGAATGGACCGTCGAGGCCAATCCGGGAACGCTCGACGAGGACAAGGCGGATTTGCTGGCCAAGGCCGGGGTGAACCGGATCAGCCTGGGCGCGCAGTCGTTCCATCCCGAATTGCTCAAGCAGCTCGAACGAAACCACTCCCCAGGCGAGGTCGAACGGGCCGCCGAAATTGTGGATCGCCGTTTTCCCCGATGGTCACTCGACCTGATCTTCGGTGTCCCCGGCTCTACCCTGAGCCAGTGGGAACACGACCTCGATCATGCCCTCTCGCTGGGCGTGAATCACCTCTCGTGCTACGGCCTGGTTTACGAGAAGGGGACCAATCTGTGGAAAGAGCAGCAGGCGGGGCTGGTCCAGGCGGTCGACGAGCGGCTTGTACTCGTAGTCGGACAACTTGCCGGCGTCGGGATCCTCGGCCGCGGAGGTGTTGCGCACGACGACGTCGGCCGAGTCGGCGAAGTTGGCTTCGAAGATCGGCAGGCCGATCAGGGCGATGACGTTGACGATCGCCCCCAGGGTCAGGGCCAGGATCAGCACCTTGACGGACTTGCCGCGGAGGAACTGGACGGCCCCGTACACGCCGTAGCCGGCGACCACGCCCAGCATGAGCCAGCCGTAGCGGTAGACGCTGTCCTCGACCCGGGCCGACTGCACCAGC
>CALKTZ010000870.1 GCA_937997355.1 uncultured Planctomycetales bacterium
GATCTGGCCCTGGAGCAGGTTGACCGGCCCCAGAAAGCGGGCGACGAACACGTCGCTCGGGCGGTTGTACAGGTCGTGGGGCGTCCCGATCTGGACGATCCGGCCGAGGTCCATCACGGCGATCCGATCGGCCAGGCTCAACGAGCCCTGCACGTCCCGCGTCAGGATCATGATCGTGGGCGAATATCCGGCCTGGACCGTCCGCAGGTCGCCGCGGAACTCCTCAAGCGCGGCGGCGTCGAGGGCCTTCAACGGCTCGTCGAAGATGAGCAGCTCGGGCTGAGAAATCAGGGCGCGGGCCATCGCGGCCCGCAACGATTGGATCGGCGTGAGCTGGTCGGGCGTCCGGTCGGAGAGGGTGTCGATCCGGAAGAGGTTCAGCAGCTCGCGGACCCGTTCGTGCCCGCTGGCTTTGGAGAGCTTCCTGGCCCTGAGCGGGTAGGCGACATTCTCGGCGCCCGTCATCCCCGGCCACAGGGCCCCGTCTCCGGCGATCAGGCCCACCTGCCGCTTGCCCGCCGGGACCGACTGTACCAGCTTGTCGTCGAAGTAGATCTCGCCGTCGTCGATCGGGTCGAGCCCCGCGATGAGCCGGGCCAGCGAGGTCTTGCCGGCACCCGACGGCCCGACGACGAACAGCAACTCGCCGGGTCCCACCTCCAGCGACGCCCGATCCACGGCCGTCACCCGGCCGTGTCGCTTGATGACTCCCTCCAGGATGACTCGGATCATCGTGCGTCGGTTCCCTTGGTTTCCGGTGTTGTCGGTGGGGAAGATCCGGCCTCGGGGACCGGCATCCCCGCCCTTGCCAGCCGCGCGACGCGCCGATAGCGCTGGCGAGCCCAGGCGGTCCACTCCGCGCGGAGCCAGGAACGGAACCGGGGCTCCCTCGCCAACCGCCCATCCTCGGCCTTCGAAAGCTCGTCCAGGAAGGCCCCATCAATAGGCCGAGTGGGGGTGAGCCAACTCCGCAAGAGCCAGGAACGGAGCCGTTCTTCGGGGGCGATCTGGCCGGCCAGCGTCTCGATCAACGTCATCGCCCGATCACCGTCCCCCGCCAGGATCTTCGCCACCGAAGCCGGCGGCCAGGGGGGCGGCTCCGTCATCCAGCGCGACGATCGGCCATGATCCCCGGGGGCTTGCAAGGCCAGCCGGGCGGCGTCCAGCTCCTCCCGCGAATCGATCAGGGTCGCCCGGAGCAGATCGGCGAGAAGCCCGTCGGCGACCGGGTTGGTCCCTTCGCGGGGTGCTTCCGGCTTCGCCTCCCGTTGCTCGACCAGGAAGGCGAGGAATTCGTTCGCCAAGGAGCGATGATCCCCCTCCGGAAGTAGCCCAACCCCTTCGCTCTCCTTCGAAGGCGATTCGACCTTGCCCGGCAATTCGGCCCCTTGCACCAGGCGTGCGTAGCCTTCCGCCCAGGAACCCCGGCTCAGATCGGCCCTCGCCCGTTCCAGGAACCGAGCGTCGAGGTGGTCGTCCTCTCGACCCTGAACGATCGACGATTGCTCGCTCAAGTCGATACTCAACCATTGGGCCTTGCCGTCGGCCTCGATCGGCGCCAGAAGCCCGAGGGGCTCGATCGACCGATAGAACGGAGCGGAGCCCCCCAGCAGGAGGTCCACCCCCCGCCGATTCCTCACGAACCGCGCCAGATCGTCGCCGGGGGAGAGCCGGATCCACCGTATCCCCGGAAGAGGGGCAGGGGCCTTGTTGGCCTTGCCGGTCCGGCTCGCCTGCCGACGATGGAAGTCGGCCTCCAGACTAAGGCATTCGGCGTCCGACCAGGTCGTGGCGATCACGAGCCGATCAGGATCGCGACCCTGGCAGCCGGCGAGCGCGGCCAGGATCCAGAGCGTGGCCAGGATGCTGGATACGCCGAAAGCTCGGCATCTCGCCGAGCCCCCGGCGCGTCGCTCAACCCCAAAATTGGGGCGATCGAAACTCATCGATTGGGGCGGCTCCCCAGGGTGACCTTGAGCTTGACGTCCTTGCCTTCCCGCTTCACGACGACGTCCACCACGTCGCCGGGCTTGTAGCGACCCATACTTTCCATGAAATCATAAATTGTTCCGACACGTTTTTTGCCGAACTCGATGATGGTATCTCCCCCCTTGAGCCCCCCCTTCTCGGCGGGGCTCCCTTCGGAGACTCCGGCGAGCTTCATGCCGTCCTTCGACTCGTCCGCGTAGTCGGGCATGGTCCCCAGATACGCCGACAAGCCGGCCCGGGCGGGATCGGCGCCCCCGGCGCGGATCGGCTGCTTGATGGCGGTGAACGCGGGGCGATCGGGACGCCTGGCGATGTCGAGCAGCAGCAGTTCGAGGTAGTTGGCGATCCGGGCCATGCCGCCGTAATTGATCCGGTCGGCGTCGTCGCTCGGCCGGTGATAGTCGGAGTGGACGCCGGTGAACGCGAAGAGGACCGGGATGTTCTTGCCGTAGAAGGACTGATGGTCGCTGCCGCCGAAGCCGTCGGTCATCCCCGACACCTTCTTGATATTGAACCCCGCGGCCTTGCCGAGCGAGTCGACGATGGCGTCCAGCCCCGGGCTGGTGCCGACGCCGATCATCGTCAGGTCTCGATTGGCGTTGAGGCGGCCGACCATGTCGCAGTTGATCATCATGACGGTCTTGTCGATCGGATAGAGGGGGTTCTCGACGTAATGCCGGGAGCCGAGGAGGCCCCGTTCCTCGCCGGAGAAGGCGATGAAGACCACCCGGCGCGGCAGGGGGTCGCGCCTCGCGGCGAGCCGGCGGGCCAGTTCCATGATCATCGAGGTCCCGGAGGCATTGTCGTCGGCCCCGTTATGGATGTCGCTCGACAGGAACGCCAACGACCCGGAGGTGAGGCCCCCGTGCCCCAGGTGATCGTAATGCGCGCCGACGACGACCGTTTCCTCGGCGGTCGGGCCTTCCCCTTCGATCACGCCGATGACGTTCTTCGTCTGGATGTCGGGCCGATCGATCTCCACCTTGGCGTTCAGGGTCCAACCCTTCAACTCGCGCGACCGAGGCTTCAGGTCCTTGTCGATCTCCTGCTCCAGCTCGGCGAGCGAAGGCTGACCGGCCCCCTTCAGGAGGGCGTCTCCCAGCTCCCGACTGAGCATCAGGAAGGGGATGTTGGAATTGGTATCCGGGCCACCGGCGAGGAAGTTCAAAACCTGGTCCTTCTCGGTCTTCGTGCTCGCGGCATCGTTGACCAGGAGGACCGCCGCGGCCCCGTGCTGAAAGGCGTTGCTCGCCTTGTGCCGGAACGTGGCGAAAGTGCTGGTCTTCTTGCCGTCGAACGGGCTGTGCTCGTCATCCTGCTGGGGTTCCCGGCGGATGATCAGCACCGCCTTGCCGGTCACGTCGATCCCCGCGTAGTCGTCGTAATCGAGATTCAGGTGGTTGTCCTTCGCGCTGATGCCGTAACCCGCGAAGACCACCGGGACCTTGTCGAGCGTTCCCCCCGATCCGATCGCCAGCGGGCTATATTCGTCCTTCAGCTTCGCCACGATCTCCTTGCCGTCCGGCCCCCGGAACGCGAGGGATTGGTCCTTCCCCAGCGCGGGATTGCTGCTGACCTTGAAGGTCTGGAAGTATCCATCCCCCCCCTTCGGCGGCTTGAGCCCCATCCCCTTGAAGGCATCGGCGATGTAGGTCGCCGCGGCCTCGATCCCCTTCGTCCCCGGCGCTCGCCCTTCCTGCTGGTCGGCGGACAGGAAGGTGACGTCTTCCCTCAGCCGCGTCTCTTCGCGACTCACGCCGGAAGCCGTGGCCACCTTCGTCGAGGGGATATTGGTCTCGGCCTTGTCGGCGGCGACGAGCCACGCCCGATTGACCACGACGAGCGAAAACGCCAGGAGCGTCAGGCCACATGCTCTGAATCCGGGTCCGGCGATCGATTTGACCGATCTCATTGAACGTGTTTCCTTCTTTCCCAACAGAGCATGTGAACGGTTCGCCGATCGGGGACCTCTCCTCGGGCGGCCTGGAGCATCTCGGCGAGCGACGTCTCGACGTCCAACTGGTTGTAAGGCTTTGATTTTCAACCCTCGGAATCAGACCGTCAAGCTCCCTGGCCGAGTTTAGGGGGCTCGATCGAGCATCGAGCGGCATTGTTTCGCTTGCGATTCGACCCGGTCCCGATGCGCGGGGAATCTGCGCGGCTCGGCGGGATGCGGCCTGGATGACTGGTCGTTCGTTCACTCTCGCTCGCACGAGATCCGGTCGGTCGGGGTCGGATTGAACCCCTT
>CALKTZ010000871.1 GCA_937997355.1 uncultured Planctomycetales bacterium
CGATCTTCGAGGACGATGGCGATGATCCGGCGCTGTTCGTCCCGGAACAGGTCGTCCAGGCGGTGAACCGTGCCGGGGAAACTTCGAGCGACGAGGTTGGTCACATCGGCCAGGGAATTTCCCCGAAACGCCGCCAGGACCGCCTGCTTGAAGGTCTCGTAGCCCGACTGGTCGAGTTCGGAATTGAGGACCGCGTGGAAGTCGAGCCCGCCGAAGTGGATGACGACGAAGCTGGTCTCTTCTTCTTCCCAGGTGAATTTGGATCGGGCCCGGATCCGGCCGACGGCGAGATGGCTGTTCCCGCGCGAGCGGATTTCCTTGTCGAGCGTGACCAATTCGAAGGCGCGGGTCGAAGCGTCCGCGAATTCATCTCCGTTCGCGTAGATCATGCTGATCGCCCGATGCGCCAGCACGCGTTCAATATCGACGCAAGACGGGCGGACGATCTGTTCCCAAAGGTCGCGGCCATCCTTGAACTGGGGAAGATTGCTGGTGGCCTCGCTCAGGATTTCGAGGAAGTCGGGTTCGAGGTCGACCCCCAGTTGCCGGGCCAGGTGAATCGCCCTGGCGGCATACAGCAGGCACTGAACGGTTTCAATCCCGCTGATCTCGTCGAAGAACCAGCCGCACGATGTGAACATGAAGAGCGCGTCGCGCTGAATTTCCAGGAGTTTCAGGGCCTCGATCTGTTCCGATCGACTGAGATCGGGCCGGCCGTGCTGCCTGAGGAACTGGCGCTGGACCCTCTCGCTTCCCGGCTTGAGCATGACGTCGATGTAGCCGTCGCGGGCGGCCCAGGGATCTTCGAAGCGGTTGCGGCCCCGGGAGATGAAGAGGTCGTCGAGCCCCTCCTTCAAGGTGTTGAAGGCCCGACGAAGCGGGTCACGCCATCGCTGATGCCAGTCGGGACGCATGCGGCATTCGCAGTTCGATCGCCAACGTTCGACTCCATGGACGCAGCTCCACGAGCTATTTTCATGGATCTCGACTTCCCATTCTGGGGGATGGAGCGCCAGGAATTCGCCATAGTTGGTGAGCTGGACATCGGGATCTCGGGAGATCCTTTGGAGGACGTAGGCGAGGGCCATGTCCCCGTGCGGATGGTGGTGCCCGTACGACTCGCCGTCGGTCGCGATGTGCATGAGTTGGGCATGGTCGCGATGATCGTCGAAACCCTGATGGAGCCGGGCGAGGAAGCGATCGCCGTCGTCGAGCAGCCGTTCGAAGGCCACCTGCTGCGAGATGATGCCGTCGTAAAAGAAGAGGGAGATTGATCGGCCCGATGGCAGCTTGCAGAGGTAGGCCCGCGAAGGGTCGATCCCGCCGGGGATCTCATGCCAGCGTTTTTCTCCGAGCTTTCGCCAGCATTTGGCCTGCCGGGGGGCCAGGACGGTGAAGGCGATCCCCGCCTCGGCGAGGACCTCCAGCGAGGCGAGGTCGACGGCCGTCTCGGCGAGCCACATCCCTTCCGGATCTCGGCCGAACCTCGCCTGAAAATCGGCGATCCCCCAGCGGACCTGCGTCTGCTTGTCGGCGGGGCTCGCCAGCGGCAAGATGACATGATTGTACACCTGCGCCAGCGCATTGCCGTGGCCGTTTCGTCGCTGACGGCTCAGTTCGTCGGCCTCGATGATCCCTTCCAGAATCTCGGGCTCGCGTTCCGACATCCACTGGAGCAAGGTCGGCCCGAAATTGAAGCTCATCCAGGCGTAGTTGTTCAAGAGATTGACGATATGTCCCGATCCGTCGAGGTGCCGGGCGCGAATATTTGGCGAGTAGCATTCTCGGGCGATCCGCTCATTCCAGTCGTGGTATGGGGCTGCGGAATCCTGGACTTCAACCATCCCGAGCCAGGGATTCTCCCGGGGAGGCTGATAGAAATGGCCGTGGATGCAGAGATAACGGGGCTGGCGCATTCCGGAACCTGGACTCGTCGTCTAAATGGAAGGGATTACTGTCGTTGCACTTCGGCTGAAGTGGCTCGACACGGACACGGGTTGGCCTATGGAAACTTTAGGTCAAAAACCCGCCGGATCGACGAAAGAAAAGTACCGGCCCTCAAGCCTTGTTTCGGCCGGAGGGCGGGCAAACGTTAGCCGAGAGTCTCGGCGTCGGATGGGAGAGGAGGTATCATCGGCAATTCACAAACAATCACTCGACCGATTTCGCGGCCATCTTGACGAACGATCGAGAGGGGCGCTTCCGCCTGACGCGCCGACTCTCGAAGATACCCTAAGGCGACCCATCGATTCCAGCCCGGAGAGTAGGCGACCGAGGTCAGATGGCCGACAGGTTTCCCCCCGGCCTGGAGCACGTCGCCCGCCTCGAACCGTTCGGCCGGCGAGTCGGAGCGAAAGCCCCGGAGCATCTGATTGACGTGGCCGAGGGCATCGATGCGGGCCACGGTCTCCTGCCCCAGATAGCATCCCTTGACGAAACTGATCGCGCGGGCATCTCGCCCCAGCTCCTGGGGGAGATTCTTCTCGGTGAGGTCCTGCCCGAAAACGGGGGTTCCCGCTTCGATTCGCATCGCGCTGAAGGCCGCCTCGTCGATTTCGAGATCGCCGATCCCGGCGGCCTGGCCCTGTTGCCGGAGCCTCGACCGAATCTCGTTGGACCCGGCGGATTCGCCGATGATGGTGAAACCCGGCCGCCCGGTCGGGCTCTCCCGAATCAACCGGATCGGGATTCCGTCGACGGACGACATCGAGTGGTTCAGGTCGTCTCCCCCGGGCATTACACCGGCAATCGAGGCGACGAGATCCTCGGCGCGCGGCCCCGCGATGTGCAACTCGAACGTGCTCGCGGATTCGTCCTCGATCGCGACATCGTCGAAGATGCCGTACTTGTTCAGGTGCGGGAGGACCAGATTGGCGCCTTGAGGATCGGTCCTGACGAGGAGAAAACCCTCCTGGGTGGCGAGGACTGTCAAGAAGCCCAAGGTCTTCCCCTGCGGGCTGGTGACGAACGTTTCCCGGCCCTTCGAGGGGAGCAGCTTTTTGATCTCGTTGGTCGTCAGGTTGTGGAGGAATTTGGCGCGATCGGGGCCGGAGATTTTGAGCCGGACACGCGAGGAGCGATCGACCAGGCCGGCCGACTCGTTGAGTCGGCGATAGCCTCGGGTGACGGCTTCGAGGCTGTCCGAGATCGACGAAGAATCGGCCATGGCCCGGCTTCCCATCAAGATTCATCGGCCAGGCCGACCCGAGCAAGGTCGGCCTGACTCAGGAACGTACAAGAGCGGCTGACGGCGACGAGGCGGTTGACCGCATCGGCCCTTTCGAGGGGGAATGCCGAAAGGTCCTCGACCATCTGCGAATCGAGGTCGCTGAGCAAGTAAAGGTCGGCCCAGGCCATCGCCCGGTTCAGCCGGAGCGCGATGGCGTAATCCTCATCGCGCTCGGCCGACTTCAGCGCGGCGGTCCCCCGGCGCGGATCTCCCGCCTCGATCAAACGCTTCAAGGCGGGGCCGGGTCCTCCCCTCGCGTGGGAGAGGATCGCGATCTTGCCGCCGTGTTGAACCAGGCCGGCCGCCGCCGTGATCCCGGCGGCGAGTTCTTCAAGCCCGGTTTCCAGCCCCGGCCGGCCGATCCCGGCGACCACCAGATCGGCCCGCGAATCGGCCCGGAACGTCCAGGTTTGCTCCAGTCGCTTGATCCCTTGATCGCGCACCGCGCTGCCGATCCCGGCAATCACTTCGGCGAATCCGGAACACCCCGGCACGAACCCGAGAAAGAATTGAGCCCCTAGCAGCCAGGAAACCTCGAACGATTCACCCAATCGAGCGTTCGCGTCCGCCGGTTGTCCCGGTGTTCCCGGGGCCAGGCTACGGTAGTCGTTCCGCGTCGCGGCGTCGCTCAGGGCGGGGAAGAGGGCATTCCAGGGGCCCCGGTAGCCGACAAACGGGTCGTGGCGAAGCTCGCCGATCGGGATGACCGCGTCAGCATCAACCAGGTGCCGGTTCAGGTAAATCCGGCGACCCTCCTTGGTGCTGGCCAGATAGGCCAATTCGGTCTGGTCGTTGGGGTCGTGGACGACGATCCGGGTCCCGGCCGGGGCCTCGCTCGCGAGGCTGGGGCCATCGCCCGGAGCCTGTACGATGATGATCTCGCCGGAGTCGCCGATCGCCTCCCGGACGACCGGCACCAGCGCGAGGAGCGCGGACCGGGCATCCGGAGTCCGCGAGTCCAGGGCGATCGCGATGCGGTCTCCCGGGACGAACATCCGGGAGACCGGCGGGAACTCCAGGGGGCGATTCAAGGCGTCGACGATGGTCGAAACCCGATCGGCTTCGAGGACATCCGACGGCCCCTGGAACGACGCGACGAGCCGGTCTTCCGCGATTTCGAACTCGATCCGATCGTCTTGATAATCGACAACAGCCCGCATCAGGTCCGACCGTCCTTGACCAAAATAAACGCTTCCCCGGCGATTCAGGAAAGCTCAACGAAATCGTGCCGATTTTCATGATATCGGAACGGTCAAGCGGAACGGAAGGGCACCGGCGAACCGGCTCAGCCGGCGATCCCGGTCATTTCCTCGCTGAGCCGCCAGAGCCGCTCGGCGGTTTTGGCGTCCTGCGACTCGGGGGAGGAGGTGCTGGGCCGTTCCTTGTAGAAGTAACGCCCCGAGATATCCGCAACCTCGGGAGAAGAGGCGAGGTGGATGGTGGTCTTCGCCCCCTCTTCGGGGGTGATTGCGGCCAGTTGGGCACCGAGCCGGAAGATCATCCCGAAGAATCCCTCCTGGTTGACGATGTTCGTCTTCACGAATCCGGGATGGAGCGTATTGGCGGTGACGCGGGTCCCTTCGAGCCGGCGGGCCAGCTCGTAAGTGAAGAGGATGTTCGCCAGCTTCGATCGCTGATATTGGCGGAACAGGCGATAGCGGCCTTTGGCGGCCTGGATGTCGTCGAAGTCGAGGACCGCCCCCTTGTGCGCCGAGGAGGCCACGTTCACGATCCGGGCCGATTCGTTGGATTTGAGCAGCGGCAGCAGCAAATCGGTGAGGAGGAAGTAGGAGAGATGATTGAGCGCCCAGGTCATCTCGATGCCGTCGGCGCTCTCCTGCCGCGTCACGAAGATGCTCCCGGCGTTGTTGATGAGCACATCCAGACGCGGAACTCCGTCGATGATCTGGTTGGCAAGCTTGCGGACATCGGCCTGCGAACTCAGATCGGCGCGGAGGAAGTCGAGGTTTCGGGAGCCGGTGGCTTCCCAGATCCCCCGGATCGCGGCCGCCCCCCGCTCGTCGGAGCGTCCTACCAGGATCACCCTCGCGCCTCGCCTCGCCAGCGCCTCGGCGGCGATCCGGCCGATCCCGGAGGTCCCCCCGGTCACGACGCACGTCTTCCCTTCCATCGACGGCTCGGCCGCCTTACCGCTTCGACCCATGGAACCGCTCCGGCGCACGAGGATGTCGTTGATCGTTGAGTGATCGAGAGGCCGCCGATGTGACTCAATCGGCGGGATCTCGGTGGACCGTGTCGGGGGAGAAGGCCGGGAGGCAGATGGCGATGTATTCCGCCCCATCGGCTCCGGGAGTGCTGTAACGGACCCACTCCCCCTTCCGGACCAAAACGGCCTGCCCGGCATTGACGTCGAGAGCCCCCTCGCGATGCTCCACGCGCAACGTGCCGTGCAGCACCATGGAATATTCGTCGAACTCCGGGGTCTGGCCCGGTTCGACCCAGCCTTGCGGGCTGATCATCCGCGCGATGCTGATGGCGGACTCCCCCGTATTCACGCGGCCCACATACTCGTAGATCACCTTGGGCATATTGCCCGCCGCGGCGATCCGGATCGGATGACCGATGAGAGTCGGCATGGCTGGTTTCCATCCTCGATATTACGATTGTCGTGCGAGCGGAGTCCGAATCGACGTCTTCTCGGCCGGGCATGGCTCATGCTAATGAGGCCCGCGTACGACCGTCAAGCGGCCGAGCTTGTGGCGTTGATCGAGGACGCGGTACGTTCGCCGAGGCTGATGCTCGACCCATCGGAGCTTTCCCCGAAAGGCTCCGGCGAGGCTGGAAAAGGACGTTTTCGAGGACCAGGCGAATTCCCATGCTCGGCAAGCTTGCACTCCCCGCGATCCGTGAACTGATCGATTCCGGTGACGACGCCACGCTCGCCGAGGTTGTCAATCGCTGGCTTCCCGCCGACCTCGCGGAGCTTTTCGCGTCCCTGAAACCGGCCGAGTACGTGCGCATCTTGCGTCTCATCCGGCCGGCACTCGCGGCGGAAACCTTCGAATATCTCGACCTCGGCCGCCAGCTTGAAATCCTGGGGGAATCGACCGACTTCGAGTTGGCCTACATTTTGAACGAGATGGCCCCGGACGATCGGACCACCCTGCTGGCCGAGCTCCCCGAGTCTCAGACCCGGCATCTGCTCAAGCTCCTTTCCCCCGAGCAGCGGGCCGTCGCGGAATCCTTGCTGACCTATCCGGAGAATAGCGTCGGGCGATTGATGACCCCCGATTACGTCGCCGTGCGCAAGGAATGGACGATCCCCCGCGTGTTCGATCATGTCCGCGAGCATGGCAAGGATAGCGAAACCCTGAACGTGATTTACGTCGTCGATGACTCGAACCGGCTGGTCGACGACCTGCGGATTCGCGAGCTGCTCCTGGCCCCGGTGCATCTCCGCGTTTCCGACCTCTGCGACGATCAATCCATCGCCCTCTCCGTGGCCGACAACAAGGAGACGGCGGTCGGCGTCTTCGGCAAGTATGACCGGACCGCGCTGCCCGTCGTGGATACGCAAGGACGCCTGGCCGGAATCGTCACGCTCGACGACGTCCTCGACGTCGCCGAGGAAGAGGCCACCCGCGACATCCAGATGTTCGGCGGTGTCGAGGCCCTCGACGAGCCCTACATGAGCACGCCCCTCCCCCTCATGATCCGGAAGCGGGCCACCTGGCTGGTCATCCTCTTCCTCGGCGAAATGCTGACCGCCACCGCGATGGGCTATTACGAGGAC
>CALKTZ010000872.1 GCA_937997355.1 uncultured Planctomycetales bacterium
GGCCGCGGTGAAAGACGGTCGGCCGGTCGATACCACCATGGGGTTCACCCCGACCGCCGGGATCGTGATGGCAACCCGCACCGGCGACATCGATCCGGGGGTGCTCGGTTTTCTGTCGCTGACCGAAGGGATGACCCCCGACCAGTTCTACAGGATGACCAATCACGACTCCGGACTGCTGGGGATCTCCGAGACCAGTCCCGATTTCCGCGAATTGCTGAGCCGGGAGGCGACCGACGTCCGGGCGTCGGAGGCGATCAGCCTCTTCTGCTACCGCGTTCGACTGGCCATCGGCGCCTATGCCGCCGCCCTCGGGGGGCTCGACACGCTTGTCTTCAGCGGCGGGATCGGCGAGAACTCGTCCGAGGCTCGGGGCCGAATCTGCTCGGGGCTCGAGTTCCTCGGCATTGCGCTGGACGAGCCGCGAAACCAAACCCATCAACCCAGGATCTCTCGGGAGAATGAGCGAGTCCGTGTCCGGGTGATTCCAACCGACGAGGAATCGATGATCGCGAGACTCACCGCCGAAAAACTCCTCTCCTAGACGGTCGTATCATCTCAGGAAATCTCCAATCGGGGCCGCATCCTCACAAGCAAGGACTTGAACGTTGCCCAATCCAACACATCAAACCGCCAAGCTCGCGCCGGTCACTTCGCCTTCCAACGGCGAGGTCGGCGCCCCGCTCTCCGACGATCTTTTGCGCAAGATTGATGCATACTGGCGTGCCGCGAATTATCTCTCGGTCGGCCAGATTTATTTGCTCGATAATCCGCTCTTGAGAGAGCCCTTGACGTTGGAGCACGTCAAGCCTCGTCTGCTGGGGCACTGGGGGACGACGCCGGGGCAGAATTGCCTCTATGTCCATTTGAATCGGGTCATCAAGCAGTACGACCTGAACATGATCTACGTGTCGGGACCCGGACACGGCGGCCCCGCGCTGGTGGCCAACACCTACCTGGAGGGGACCTACAGCGAGTTCTATCCCGAGATTTCTCAGGATGAGCACGGCCTCAAGCGACTCTTCAAGCAATTCTCGTTTCCGGGCGGGATTCCGAGCCACGTCGCGCCCGAAACTCCGGGCTCGATCCACGAAGGGGGAGAACTGGGCTACAGCCTGAGCCATTCGTTCGGCGCCGTGTTCGACAATCCCGACTTGATCGTCGCGTGCGTGGTCGGCGACGGCGAGGCCGAAACCGGGCCGCTGGCGACAAGCTGGCACGGCAACAAGTTCCTCAATCCCAAAACCGACGGCGCGGTGCTGCCGATCCTCCATCTCAACGGCTACAAGATCGCCAACCCGACCGTCCTCGCGCGCATCGGCCGTGAGGAGCTGGAACATCTGATGCTCGGAGACGGCTATTCTCCTTAC
>CALKTZ010000873.1 GCA_937997355.1 uncultured Planctomycetales bacterium
TTCCCCGAGCCGGTCAACCTGATCTTCTTGCTCGATCAGCATCGCCGAGATCGCAAGATGGAGAAGGAGAAAGAAAAATCGGAGGCCGGCAAGGGCGCTCGCACATCGAAGCTCAAGGGCGCGGACCCGCTCTCGATGGTCCTCTTCACCATGGATCGCATGCAGCGCGGGGGCATCCGCGACCATCTCGGCGGCGGTTATCATCGCTACGCGACCAGCCGTTACTGGATCGTTCCCCACTTCGAGAAGATGCTCTACGACAATGCTCAACTGGTCTCTGCCCATCTGGCCGCGTTCGAAGTAACCGGGGACGAGCGTTGGAAGAACGAGGCGGAAGCCACGCTTGCCTTCATCGCCCGGTCGATGACCTCTCCCGAGGGAGGTTTTTACTCGGCCCTCGACGCCGAGACGGACGGGGAAGAAGGGGCTTACTACGTTTGGACCCTTGAGGAAGTGAGGAACAGCCTGGGGGAAGGGGGGCCGCTCGAAAGCTTCCTCCAGATCTATGGCATGAAGCGTGAGCCCAATTTCACCGATCATCGCTATGTGCTGCTCGAACCTCGTTCGAGGGCCGAGCAGGCGGAGAGCCTGAAGCTAACTCCGGCCGAGTTGGAGGCTCGCCTGAAACCGCTACGCGAGAAACTCCTCGCGGTGCGAGACCGTCGGCCGGCTCCGCTCCGGGACGACAAGGTGCTCACTGCCTGGAATGGCCTGATGATCGCCGCCTATGCCGATGCCGCGCGGCTGCTCGGCCGTCCCGAGTATCGGCAGGCGGCCGAGAAAGGGGCGGACTTCCTCTGGAGCAAGCTGCGAACCGCCGAAGGCCGATTGCTCCGGAGCTATCGAGACGGCCGGGTGAAACTCGCGGCCTATCTCGAAGACTACGCGTTCTTCGCCCATGGACTGCTGCGACTTCATGCCGCGACGAACGATGAAAGGCGGCTGCGCCAGGCCCGTGAATTGACCGACCGAATGATCGCCGATTTCGGCGATCCCAAGGAGGGAGGTTTCTTCTATACGGCGCAGGACCATGAGAGCCTGCTGGCCCGTCCGAAAGATCCTTACGACAATGCGCTGCCGAGCGCCAATGCCGTCGCGATCCTGAACTTGCTCGCGCTTTCCCGGTTGACCGGAGAATCACGCTATCTGGATCAGGCGCGGGACGCTCTGAATGCGTTCAGTTCCGCGATGCTTCAGAATCCGGTCGCCCTCCCCACGATGCTGATCGGGCTCGAACAATATCTGGATGCGCGGCCGACCTCGCCAGGGCTCAAGCCGCTCGTCGAAGGCGGGCTTGTCGGGTCGCAGGATGACATTGTCTCGCTCTCGGCGAACTGGAGTCCCGGGCAGAACGTCAAGACCGGGACCGAGCTGAATCTTCAGGTGAAGCTGAAGATCAAGCCGGACTGGCACATCTACGCGAATCCGACCGGCTCCGAATTGCTCCGGCCGACGACGCTGGCCCTCAAGGCCGGGGAAGAATCGGGTAAGCTGCTCCGGGTGAATTATCCTCCCGGCCAGGCCAAGGTCCTCGGCTCGGTCTCCAAGGAGAAGGTCTTGCTTTACGAGGGAGAGGTTGAAATCACTGCCAGGGTCCGTCCGACGGGCAACGCCTTGATATTGCAGGTCGATTATCAGGCGTGCAATGACCGCGTTTGCCTCGCGCCGGCGACCCTGGAGATTCCGCTCTCGGTCAATCTGGACGCCGGTGCGAAATAGATTCGGCGGGACCGCGCGGCGCGATCATCGCGATTCACCCCGGATCGCGTTCGTCAGGAATGAGGAGGGGCATGATTGGAGAAATGCGATCCTCAATTGATTGCCGGATTCGCGCTTGTCGAAGGCCACCACGCTGGCCTCGATCCTCACCTTTTTCATCGAAGGCAAACTCACGACGAGTTGCTGCCCGACGGAGAACTCCTGATGCGTCATCGCGAGGGCTCCGCCGCGAGACATGTCGACGAGTCGAGCCTCGTGCTCCGTGCTTCTTCCACGCTTATTTTGATGAACACAGAGCCGTTGATTGGAAGCATGCCGGGGCCAACGGCGATTCTCTCGCTCAATCCCGGTTCGGGGATGGCGAATCAATTGAAGCCCCGTCGACCTAGGCCGGGCCGTCGAACGCTTCCTGAAGCAGAACGGTCGAGCGATCCGGTAATAATTCCCAATCCAAGTTGTAAACCTGTAAACCATATTTCGAGTCAACAGAGTTTCGCGGAAGCGACCTCGACGAGGAAAAGATGACAACTCCTTTTGGTTTCGATAAAAATACTATTCAAATCTATGTCCGACATTGAACAAATATCAGATGATGTGGCGAGAAATCCACAGCCCCCTTGCAACGAGATTTTCCAGAGGGACCTTGGGCGGCCGATCAGGGATGTGCTAGGCCGAGCCGCGCGTTAGATGCGTTCGACCTGCCAGTCTTGAAGGTCGACGACCGCCCCCTGGCGCAAGAAATTGACGACAGCGACGAATTGCTCGCGATTGCCGCGGCGGATGACCGTCCCCTCGATTCCCATGAGCGGACCGGTCAAAATCCTCACCCGGGACCCGATCGAGACCGACGCGCCAGTCGTCACGGGGAGCCCCGAATGGAGCATCTGATTGACCTGACGCAAGTCGCGTTCGAGGGTTTTCTGGTCGGCGACCTCCAGGACGCTCACGAGTCGATTGCCGCGGAGGGCGCTCACCCGAGCTTCGTCATCCCCGAAGAGAAAGAGATAGCTGGCGAAAAAGGGGATCATCGAACGCGTCCTTCGGCCGCGAGGAGTGAAATCTTCCTGGAGGATCTGGGGAAGATAATAGGTGAGCCGTTGCTTGTAGAGATCCCTTGCGGTCGATTTCTCCTGGCGAGGCTTCGTGTGCAGGCACCACCACTTCTCGTCGGAGTCGGCCGAGTAGGTTGAATTGCCTTCCCAGAGCGAGGGGGGATAATACTCGGGCTCGGCGGGTAGTATCGGCATGACGTTGGATCACCGAAACGGCAACGGCGGAGAACCCAGAGGTTCCCGGTTTGTCGCGCTGAAGGGGCTGCCCGGCCCGGATCGACCCTGCCCTCGCGGGGCACAGATGCTCGGGCGAATCGTCGGCCAAGCGGGCCGCACCTACTGCTTCCTTACACTTCATGACTTCGGAATCGATTGTCACTTTTTTCGAGCGGAAACGAAACTGGAAATCGAATGCGGAACCGGAAGAATGTCTGCGGACTCCTCAACCTGAACAAGCCCACCGGGATCACGTCGCGGGGAGCGGTCAATCGTATCATGCGCCTGATGCGTCATTGCAAGATCGGCCATGCGGGCACGCTCGACCCACTCGCCTCGGGGGTGTTGATTGTGTGCTTGGGGCCGGCCACGCGATTGATCGAGTCCGTGCAGGCGATGGCGAAGACGTATCGGGTGGCGATCCGCCTGAATGCGACCAGCGACACACTCGACGCCGATGGGCAAATCCTTGAGCTTTCCGAACTTAGGATCGCGAGTCGATCGAACGGGCGATCACCGCACAGACCGGGACGATTTCCCAACTGCCACCTGCGTTTTCCGCGTTGAAGGTGCAAGGGGTTCGAGCTTACGAGCTTGCGCGAAGTGGGCAGCAGGTTGAGCTTCGCCCTCGCGAGGTGCGGATCGATCAGATCCGGATTCTCCGCTACGACTGGCCTCACCTGGAGCTTGAGGTGGTTTGCGGCGGGGGAACGTATATCCGATCGATCGCCCGCGACCTGGGCGATCAGCGGATGTGGCGCGGATTCGGAGCGGGCAG
>CALKTZ010000874.1 GCA_937997355.1 uncultured Planctomycetales bacterium
TCCCGGGAAATCTCCCACATCAAACCTGAAAGACCCCGATGGGAACGCTGGCGATTTCCCGCTGACGGGTCGCGACGTCGAAGGCGTTGATCAGTACCTCTCGAGTTTGTGCCGGGTCGATGATGGCATCAACCCAGAGCCGGGCGGCGGCATGGCGAATGTCGGTCTCGCGATCGTATCGCTGCCTGAGGTTCTCGGTCATCTCCGCAAGCTCGGCATCGTCGATTTGCTTCCCCTGGCGCTTCAGGGCGGCGACATTCACGTCGAGCATGGTCCTGGCCGCCTGCTGAGCCCCCATGACGGCGTAGCGGGCGCTCGGCCAGGCGAACAGGAATCGAGGGTCGAAGGCCCGGCCGCAAAGCGCATAGTGCCCCGCTCCGAACGAATGACCGACGATGAGGGTGATCTTGGGTACGACGCTGTTGCTCACCGCGTTGACGAGCTTGGCTCCTCGACGGATGATGCCAGACCGCTCGGCGTCTCGCCCCACTTCGAAGCCGTTCACATCCTGGAGGAAGAGCAGGGGGACTCTCGATTGATTGCACTCCAGGATGAATCTCGCCGCCTTGTCGGCGCTGTCGCCATAGAGGACGCCGCCGAACTGAAATGCTCCTCCCGATTCGGGACGAGACCGCAAGCGTTGGCTCGCCACGATTCCTATTCCGTGTCCTCCCAGCCGGCCGAAGCCGCATGACAAGGTTCGGCCGTACTCGGCGCGATATTCATCGAATCGGCCGCCATCCAGCAGGCAGGCCAGGAGATCGCGGACGTCATACTGCGCCGAGGCGTCGGTTTTCACCACATCGAAAATATCGGAGGTCGGCCGGCTCGGAGGGTCGATCGTCGTGTTCTCGGCCGGAGATTTGGGATCGGCGGGGAGGAGCCCGATCAGGTGCCTGAGCCTCGCCAGGCATGATTCGTCATTGGGCTCGCGATAATCGATGGTGCCGCTGACCGCGGCGTGCATGTGGGCACCGCCTAGTTCCTCGCTCGTGATATCCTGGCCGATCGCCGCCTTCACTAACGCGGGACCGGCGAGATAAAGCCCCGAGCCCTCGGTCATCAGCACGGTGTCGCAGAGGACCGGCAGATAGGCACCCCCCGCGACGCAATTGCCCATGATCGCGGCGAACTGGGGGATGCCTGCCGCCGAGATCACCGCATTGTTCCGGAAGATCCGCCCGAAGTCGTCCTCGTCGGGGAAGACCTCATCCTGCATCGGCAGGAAGACCCCCGAGGAATCGACGAGATAGATGAGCGGCAGGCGATTTTCCATCGCGATCCGCTGCGCCCGCAGGATCTTCTTGATCGTCAGCGGAAAGCAAGCCCCCGCTTTGACGGTGGCGTCGTTGGCGACGATCATCACCCGGCGGTTCTCAACCCGGCCGATCCCTGTCACGACCCCCGCCGAGGGGGCTCCGCCCCACTCCTCGTACATCCCATGCGCCGTCCAGAGGCCAAGCTCCAGGAAGGATGTACCCACGTCGATCAGGGTGCCGATCCGTTCCCGGGCAGTCTTCCGCCCCTTCCTGTGCTGCCGCTCGATCGCCTCAACTCCGCCTCCCAGCCGGATCACTTCCGCTTCCGCCGTTATCGTCTCGGAGGCTGTCCGAAGGTCGGGCTCTCGCGGAGGTCGGGTATCGGCTCTCGGTGAGGTTTCGGTGGACATCGGCCGACATTCTCCAGAAATCGGATAGGTCCAGGCGGATTGAATCTTGTCCGCCAGTTAATAGCCTTCGCGCGGATAGAAAGTGCCGTCGGTCTGAGCCATCCGTTGCAGCCGCTCGGTTGGCTGGAAGCGATCGCCAAGATGTTGCAATCGCTCGAGTCGGTCGAGGATCTCCCGCCCCCCCAGGGAATCGGCCCAGCGGAACAAGCCTCCCCGTTGCTTGGGAAAGGCCAGTCCCAGCATCACACCGAGGTCCACGTCCCCCGGATCTCGGACAATCCCCTCATCCAGCGTCCGGGTCGCCTCCAGGAGCATCGTCAGGAATAGCCGATCGATGATCTCCGTTTCAATTTCATTTTCGCTGGCCCGAGATTTCGGTCCGCTCTCGGTAACAGCTTGCGATGTTGGAGCCGGAGTCCGGCCTTCAAATGTCCGAAAGCCCGCCCCCGTTTTACGCCCCAATCGGCCGGTCTGGACCAGTTCCGTCAACAAGGGGCAGGGCTCGGCACGGTCGGGATAACCTTCCGCCATCACCTTGAAAATGGACGAGACCGTGTCGAGTCCGATTAGATCCATCAAGGCGATCGGACCCATCGGCATCCCGTATTTCAGGGCTGCACGATCGATCACGTCCATCGAGACTCCTTCTTCGAGCAAGCGAAGCGCTTCGCGAAGGTAGAAATAGAGTAGGCGCGTGG
>CALKTZ010000875.1 GCA_937997355.1 uncultured Planctomycetales bacterium
CTCGACCACCCCGCGTTGAGCATTCGACTGGACGCGGAGCGGGCCTTGATACGCCGTGGCACGCCGGCTATTCCACCGGTATCGGATCGGCTCAACCGTCCTGGACCGGAAGTGGGACGCCTCCACGCACTCTGGGTTCTCGATGGAATCGGAGGCGATCCGGCGCGACGAGCCATCCGCTCCTGTTTGAGCGGCAACTCGAATCCGTTGAGGCTCCAGGCCGCGAAGAGTGTCGGAATTCGTCAGGACAAGGCCGCTGCCGAGGAGGTCAAGCGACTCTTGAAGGATCAGGATCCGGCCGTGCGTCGTGAAGCCGCGATCGCCCTTGGAAAGCTTGGAGACCCCGGAGCGGGACCGGCTTTGATGGCAGCCCTGGGAGATTCCGACAAGTTCGCGGCGTGGTCGGTCCGAGAGGCCATTCGGAAACTTCAGGCCTGGGATCGCGGGTTGATCGTCGATGCCTTTCAGGATGAGCGCCGTCGCGAGGCGGCCTTGCTTCTGACCGAGGACGCCTGGGCCGTCCCGGTCGTGGAGGCCTTGGAAGAGGTGTACGAAAAGTCGGATTCCGCGGCGATTCGCTCTCGACTGGTCTCGAATCTCGCCGGACTCTATCGACGATATCCCGAATGGAATGGAAATTGGTTCGGAACCAACCCGCTGGGGGGGCAATTTCCCCAGAAAACCAAGGACTGGCAACCCGAAGGAATGAGCGTGGTGCTTCGATCGCTCGCGAAGGCACTCTCCGATCGCGATCGGGAGGTACGGTTGCAGGCGATCGTGGGCCTTGGACTCGTCGGGCAGAAGGCAGCCCCCGGTCTGAGAGGGGCGTTGCCGGCCGAACAGGACCCCGGCGATCAATCGGCGATCATCCGGGCGCTGGCCTCGATGAACGATTACGCATCGATTCCCGCACTCACGGCACTCCTGAGTGATGCGAAGCGAAACACGAGGGTCCGGGCCGCCGCTCTCGATGCGCTTGCGAAGTTCCGAGGGCCGGATTCTCTCAGGGCCCGCTTCAACTTCATCTATGATCCGGAATCGCCGGCGGATTTAGTCGCCAGGGCTCTTCCTCACCTGGCGAAAGAAGGCGCACTGCCGATCAATGATCTTTCAAGCTTCCTCAATCATTCGCTCCCCGCGGTGCGAGCTTCGGCGTTGATGAGCTTGAACGTGAAGAAGTCGCTGCCGAGCGACATCAAGATGATGATCCTGGATCGACTTGCCGACGAGTCGGCCGAGGTGCGAAAGGCAGCCATGCTTGCGGTGGTCCCCCTCAAAATTCAGGAAGCCGTTCCCGGGCTCCTGGAGGTTGCGCGCAAGAAAGACGGAGAGGGTGATCGACTCGAAGCCGTCATCGCCCTTTGCGGTCTTCCCGACGTCCGGGCCTTGCCTGTCTATCTGACCGCATTGAGCGATCGGGATCCGCAACTTCGAAGATCGGCCGAAACCGCCCTGGCCGCGATCCGAGATCGGGTCCGAAATCAACTCGAAGCGGCTGTGCGAAGCGGAACCTATGCGGGACCGTCCGCCCTGGCTCTCGAACGGTTGTTGACTCATTTCAAGCCGCTGACCGACTGGAAAGTCATCGGACCGTTTCCCAGGACCACCGCGCAGGTCTTCATCGGTGAGCCGTCGATTGATTTCGCCCGGATCTATTCCGGCGTGGAGGGGCGTTCCATCTCCTGGCTTGCACGCGAGGGAGATCCGAAGACGGGGCAAATCCGCATCAACGATTTCAAAGGAGGGGCGGGCGACCGGGGCGGCTTCGGCTATGACACGAACGGGTCGCCGGATCTCGCCGCGTTCGGATATACCGAAGTTGTCTCCCATGTTGACCGGCCCGCGATGCTTTTCGCCGGGTCGAGCGGCACCTTGATCGTTACGGTCAACGAGAAACCGGTCTTTCAGTATGTCAACTTTGCCGGGAGGCCCTATGAACCGGACAGCGATCTGATCTCGATCAACCTCCGAAAAGGGACGAACCGAATTCTGGTCATGACCCGCCAGGGGATCGGCCAATGGTCCTTCGGGCTTCAACTTTCCGAGCCGACCGACCTCGTGGTTGCGGGGAGCAAGACGGGGGCTTCAACCCTGGAGCAACTCAAGAAATATGGCCTGAGTCATGACGGAAATCCCATCAAGGGCGAGGCCGTTTTCTTCGATCCCAATGGCGTTGGTTGTGTGAAGTGTCATTCGGTCGTCGGGAAGGGGGGGGCGACGGTTGGCCCGGACCTGGCCGGCCTGGCCCTGAAATACGATAAAGCGGAGATCATCCGATCGGTGCTTGATCCCTCGAACCGGATCGCCACCGGGTATCAACCCCTCATCGTCGCGACGTTGGACGGAAAGGTTTATACCGGGCTCGTGAAGTCGGAAACCGACGAGGCGATCGAGCTGGTCGATGCGGATACCAAGTTCGTCCGCATTCTCAAGAGCGATATCGATGAAAGGCGCGTCGGCAACGTTTCGGTGATGCCGACCCGGCTCGTGGAGAGCCTCAGTCCCGAGGAGTTCAGCGACCTGATCGCCTACCTCAATGGTCTCAAGAAGGTTGATCCACGCCCGTCCGCTCCAAAGGCTCCGGAACCGGTACCCTCGGGCGATCATTGAACGAAAGTGCTTCGTTGGCCGAGCTGGTCGGAGTTCGCTCCGACCAGCGATGACGGCTTCACCCAAATTCGCTAGGTGCGTTCCCGACCGAAAAGAATTCCAGCCCCCATGATCGCCGCGCCGATGACGCTCGGCGCGAGGCTCGGATCGACGTTCGGAATTTGGGGGAGGCCGCCGGGCGCGAGCAGGGGAATCGCAGCCGCGGGGATGGCGAATAGGGCAATTCGCGATCCCTGGAAGAGAGACGAGACGATCAGGATCAATCCCGCCACGCCGGCCCCGTACGAAGAAACGAGCCGGAGGATTCGCGAGGGAACCATCGGAGCCTTGAGAGGTTCCTTGACTCGTCTCGCATCGTTCCGGCGGGTCCGGGCCAGTTCCGCCTCGGCGCGTGCCTGAATCGTTTTGACGTCGCCGGTCTTGGCCGCTTCGAGAAGGGCCTGGCCTTGATTGGTGGAGATCACCCCGTTCTGATGCATCCAGCCGAAGCAGCCGGCCAGGAGCAATGCCCCGGCCAAAAACCGGACTCTCGGGCCGAGCAGGGAAGCAAGGATGCCCGAGGAGTGTTCGTGCTTCGAGGAACCCTCCAGCTCCTGTAAAACTTTTTCCGGCTTCGAGGCGGCCTCGGCCATGGCCCTGGCGAGTTTCCGGTTCGTGGCGTTGGAAGGTCCTTCGCGGCAGATCGATTGCTTCAGTTCGCCCGCGGTCGCCACCATCGCCTCGGCGGTGCGCCTGGCCTTGCGACGCGCCGTGACTAGATTCTCCCCCTGGCTCTGAAGGCTCCGTTCCTCGATTTTTTGGAGGAGCGCCGTCTCCTTTGCGTCCTGTCGCTTCTTGAGTTTCGCGTTGATCCAGTTGACGATCGGATCGCGCCAGGTGGCGAATCTCGGCCGGGCACGCGCGCCCTCGCCTCGTCCCCACCGTTCACGAGCTTGAAGCTTGGCCTCATAGCCGAAGAGTGCCTCGTAGCATTCCTCCCACTTCACGCCGCTGTACTTGCAGACGAACTGCCGGATCGATTCTTCACTGACTCCATTCAGGCGAAGTGTCTTCAACATCGCCTCGATCTGCTGGATCGGTTCGCGTCGCTCGGCTTTCAGGCCGCGGCCGAGTGTCGATTCGATGGCGATCGCCAACAAGACGGCAACGATGGCAGTGGCCAGCCCGATCCACAGAAAGTTGAGGAGATGGAGCAGCCCGATCGTGATTGCGGCCCCGGCAGCGATGAAGAGCCAGTCGGCGATCGAGCCGCTGAAGGCCAGTTCGCGCACCTTTTGAAAGAGGTAGGTTTTCCGACGTAGGCCGCCGATGACGAAGTCGGCCAGTGCCGTGAAGAGGCCCAGGCCGAGAAAGCCGGCGGCCCAGCCGGGCCTTCCCGTGAATAGCGAGGCGAGTGCGAGTAAGGACATCGTGGCGAGGATGACCGGAAGCGCGAGCTTGCGCAGGCGGGCGGAAGGGGAGGCATTAAAGCTTTGAACGCCCGCTTCGAGTAAATTCGCGTGTTCCTCGCGCGGAGTGAACGGGCCGGAGCTTGCGATTCCCAGGAAGACTTCAAGATCCCTGGTCACGGCGCCGAGGTCCGGGTAGCGATCT
>CALKTZ010000876.1 GCA_937997355.1 uncultured Planctomycetales bacterium
GCTGCCGAGGTTGAAGTCGATGTTGATCCTGCCGTCGCCGCCGAAGGTGTCGTCGAGGAAGCCGTCGGACTTCAGCCGCGCCACCGCGAAATCGTAGCCCGTGTCGCGCTCCGCGTATCCGGCGATGACGATCTTGCCGTCCGACTGGATCGCCACGGCATTGCCGACGTCGAAGCCGTCGCCGCCGAGGTCGAAGCCGATGGTGCGCAGGCCGTCGCCGCCGTAGAAGCTGCCGTCGAGGTAACCGTCGGCGTCCAGACGCGCCACCGCGAAGTCGTAGTCGAGCGAATCAATTTGCGCGTAGCCGACGATGACGATCCTGTTGCTGCCGTCGATCGCCACGGCCCGGGCGATGTCGTAATCGTTCCCTCCTTCGTTGAAGGCGATGGTGCGCATGCCGTCGCCGCCGTAGAAGTCGTCATCGAGCGATCCGTCGGGTTTCAGCCGCGCCACCGCGAAGTCGTAGTCCCCCGAGCCCCGCTCGGCGAAGCCGACGACCACAATCCTGCCCTTGCCATCGATCGCCACGCCGGAGGCGCGGTCGTCGTCGTCGCCCCCCTTGTCGAAGGCGATGGTGCGCACTCCGTGATCGCCGAAGCTGTCGTCGAGCGTGCCGTCGGGATTCAGCCGCGCCACCGCGAAGTCGTAGTCCCCCGAGCCCTGCTCGGCATAGCCGGCGACCACGATCTTGCCGTCCCGCTGGACCGCCACCGCATTGGCCACATCGTCACGGTTGCCGCCGAAGTTGAAGGCGACGGTCTGCTTGCCATCCCCGCTGAACGAGGTGTCGAGCGATCCGTTCAGCAGCCGCCGATCTTCCAGGCCCTCCAGCAGCGGCAAACGCCGCCCGGTTCCACGCGTGCGAGTTTTTCGGACTCTTCTCAGCCCAAGGTCGAACATCGGCGAATACCTCACGGATGTCTAGCGATCAATCTGGGGGACTTCATCGAGACACGCTACGTTCCCCGTATTCTTTCCTGATCCGCAAAGTTACCCGCCGGCCGAAAGCGATTTCATGACAACCTCCCGTCAATTAATAATTTAGGACTCATTTTATGTGTTTTATCGGGCTTGAAACGGTTCTCCGGCCCGGCCGATCGCGTTTATTGTCTGGTCGATTCCGTTGAATATGCGCGGGAATCTGCTTGAATATGCACGTTTCAAGATTGTCGGCCATGGCAGACCGCGGACGAACCCGAGCGGCCTCGGGCCTGTCCGAAATCGAGATAGATATCGCCGGGATGATGGCGTCTCGGCCGTGTTTTTTGCCCTTTCCGCGGGATGGCATCCCGCCCGGTGTTCACGATGTATCTCCCCGCCTCGTTCCGGATGTCCGACCCGGTGGTACTTCACGAGTTCATGCGGGAGCACAGCTTCGCCATGCTGATCACGCAGGGCAGGGGGGGCATGATCGCGAGTCATCTGCCGATCCTCCTCGACGCCGACGTCGGGCCGCATGGCAGACTCTTCGGGCACATGGCGAGGGCGAACCCTCAGTGGAGGGACATCGAGGGAGAATCACTGGTCATCTTCGGCGGCCCTCACGCCCACATCTCCCCGACCTGGTACGAAAGCCCGGGGACCGTGCCGACCTGGAATTACGCGGCGGTGCATGCCTACGGCACACTCCGGCTCGTCGAGGATCGCGACGGCCTGCACGAGATCCTGACTCGTTCCGTCGCCGTCTATGAGCGGGCGATGCCCGAGCCCTGGACCTACTCCCCGTCCGACCCGGACATCGACGCGATGCTCAAGGGCATCGTCGGGTTTCAGATCGACATCAACCGCCTCGAAGGGAAGTGGAAGCTCAACCAGAATCGCCCGGAGGAGCAGCGACGGAGGGTGATCCGCGCCCTGGGATCGCGGGCCGACGAGGACTCCCGGGCGATCGCCCGGATGATGGCCGACTCACTGGACCGTTGAGCGCGCCGCCGGAATCCTGCCAGAATGAAGGCCCCGGGATTCCATGAAAATCGAGGAGCGAGATCGATGAAAGGGCGTGAAAGCGGGATGCCGTCCGAGGAGTATTGGGCTTCATTCTTCGACCCGGCTTGCCTCGTGGAAACGCTCGATTGCTCGGAGTCGCGGCTGGGGCTGGTGGAGTTCGGCTGCGGCTATGGGAATTTCACGCTCCCCGCCGCCCGAGTCGCGAAGGGTCCCGTCTTCGCGTTCGACATCGAACCGGAGATGATCGCGACGACGGAGCGAAAGGCGCGTGAGGCGGGGCTCGAGAATATCCGGGTCGAGCTGCGGGATTTCGTCGAGCAGGGGACCGGACATCCCGATTCGAGCGTCGACTACGTCATGCTCTTCAACATCCTGCACATCGAAAACCCCGTCGGGCTCCTCGAGGAAGCCCGACGCATCCTGGTTCCCGGCGGCAAGGTGGGCATCATCCATTGGCGGACCGACATCGAGACTCCGCGAGGCCCCTCGATGGAGATAAGGCCGACGCCGGAAGATTGCCGGGCCTGGGGCGAGACGGCCGGGCTTACTTTCGTCCGCGACCGGGCGATCTCGTGCTGCTCCTACCATTTCGGGCTCGTCATGGAGCGGCCCGGCTGAGCCGAATCCAACATCCTGCACGATCCGCATGCCGCATCCGCCCCGCTCGTGTGGGATGAAGGGAATTGTCCCGCACAAACCGACAAGGCAATTGGACGGAAGCGAAGCGGCCTGTCTTCGGCAAGCGAGAGGCACCGAACTTGCCAATCATCCGGATTTTTTCTGGAGTACCGATTGGCGATCGTCCGAACGAGATTGAGAAGATTCAGCGAAAGAAAGAGTGCGAAATTGAACGATCGCCCCCCGGATTTAGGGCAAACATGAGGATGCTCGGACATGCCGCACATCTGGGATGAGCGGCGAAGCTCCGGGCGAATCCCAATGTTCCGACACGTGCCTCGACGAGCACGCCCGTCCTCGAGTCTTTGGACCCTGGCATTCTGCCTGGTCGCGGGGATGAGCATCCCTGTCGAAGCCCAGGAGCCGCAGCCATTCGCGAGCAGGCTGCTCGATTGGCCGGAGCCCGTCCGCGAGACGGAGGGAGACGCCGAATCCGAGGGGGAGGAGCGGGAAGAGTTCATCGAGACCGACCGCAACTCCTTCACCTTCGCACCGAATACGCCCGGCCGGAATCGGCTGATCGTCGAGTCCGCCTACTCCTATATCAACATCGGGGCGGAGGGGGCCAAGCATAGTTTCCCGGAGACGGTCTTCCGATACGGCGTCGGCGACCGCCTCGAACTCCGCTTTGGCTACAATTACGAGTTGGGCCGAGCCTCGGAGGTTGCCGAGGGGGACATCGCGGGGAATTTCGGCATCAACGCCGAGCAGCAAGTCCTCTACGGGTTCAAGTACGCGCTTACACGTCAGAAATCCGGGTTCCGCTCCATGCCCCATAGTGCATTCCTGGCGCAGGCCCACACGCCCATCGGCTCGGTCGAAGGTCAGACCCAGATGCGGCTCGGATATGCGTGGGGCTGGGTGCTCCCGAACGGCTGGACGCTCGACCAGGCATTCCGGTTCGGGACGGACCGCGAACGGGATGACGGCTACACCCTCTGGGCACCCTCCACGGTGCTCCGCATTCCCCTCGGCCGCGAGAAGCGGTGGTTCACGCACATCGAGTACTTCGGCATCATGACGCAGGGGAAGGGTCCGGATTTCTCGAAGCAGTTCATCGACACGGGCCTGCACCACTTCATCACCCCGACCTTCGAGGTCGGGAGCGTCGTCGCCTTCGGCATCAACGACCAGACCCGGGGCGTCTTCGTGAACGTCGGATTCGGCATCCGCTTCTGAGGGCTGAAGGACCGGACGGGAGCTTCGCCTCCCGCCCGGAGCGATGCTCACGGCGTCACGATATTGAACCAGAACTCGAAGCTGTCGAGATTCGAGAGCAACTCGTCGAGCTTCGCACGGTCACCGGCGATTTTCACGTCGCCGGACTGGACCGCATCGGCCAATTTCGCCTCCTTGAGGATGATTCTGTTGAGCGTGTCGCGAGAGAGGGTCAGCGTGGCATCGGCGTTCTCGGCCTGCCGATTCGCGGTATGATTGAGCACCCCGTTTTCCATCTCGATCACGTACTTCCCGGCGTCGCCGAAGTCGAAGTTGAACACCGCCTTCGCCTCGGCGGCCTTCTCGCGATTGAGGCGGACGGAGAGGTAGTCGAAGAACATCTCCAACGTCATCGCCCGCACCGTGTCGGGGCTGGCGGTGTTCGGCGTCGGGAGCTTCTTCACCCCCTCGCGAAGCTCCTTGGCCCCGCTCAGGTAGAAGTTCCGCCACGGCCCCGATTCCGCCTGGTAGCCGAGCTGTTCGAGGGCATCGGCCTGGAGCTCCCTCGCGGCCTTGTTGCCGGGGTCGGCGAAGACGACGTGGTTCACAACCTGGGCCACCCAGCGGTACTCGCCCCTGGCGTATGACTCCTTCGCCTTCGAGAGCACGGCCTCGGCACCGCCCATGAACTCGACGTACTTCTTGCTGGAATCGACCGGCGTCAGCTCGTGCAGGGTCGCGGGGTTGCCGTCGAACCAGCCCAGATAGAGCACATACGTGGCCTTCACATTGTGGCTCACCGAGCCGTAGTAGCCGCGACTGGCCCAGACGTGGGCGAGGCTGCCGGGCATCTTGAACTGCTCGGCGATTTCGTCCCGCGTGTAGCCGTGGTTCGCCATGCGCAGCGTTTCATCGTTGATGTAGCGGTAGAGGTCGCGTTGCGACTTGAGGAGCTTGTTCACCTCGGCGTTTCCGAACGTGGGCCAGTGGTGCTGGGCGAACATCACTTGGGCCTTCCCGCCCCACATCGTCAACGCCTGGTTGAGGTACTTCGACCAGGGGAGCGGCTCGCGGATCTTCGCACCGCGGAGCGAGTAGGTATTATGGAGCGTGTGGGTGCAGTCCTCGGCGGCGGCGATGGCCTTCTTCTCCTCGATGAACCAGAGCATCTCGGAGGGTGCCTCCGAGCCCAGGGCCATCAGGAACTCGTAGGTCAGCCCGTCGATAGTGTGCTTCTCGCCCGTCTTCTTGACGAAGTCGGTCGGCGGGATGAGCGTCACCGTGCCCGCCGAGGTCGTCGTGCCCAGCCCGGCCCCGACCTGCCCCTTGGGGTCGG
>CALKTZ010000877.1 GCA_937997355.1 uncultured Planctomycetales bacterium
ATTGGGTTCGTTCGGCGCATTTGTGTTCGGTGCGAGTCTCCGACCCTCTCAGGTGTCCGTCCGAAGGTCTCCATCGGGCGCATTCCTCAACCTGTTAAGGTCGTAATCTTGCCGATAAAAATGAACCAAGAAATGGAACCGCCGCCGAGGTTTTTCCAAGGTCGTGGTCTGCTTGGGACGAGAGCCGGGGAAATGAACGACGCCGAAATCAATGCGACCTCGGAGGAGGGAAATGAGCCTTATCGAACGCCAGTGAGACGGCGCGCCCTGGCCGCGACTTGTGTGGCTTTCGACCGCTGCCCGAGATGCGAGAAGGTTGTCCGAACTCCTCCGCATGGGCATTGCTCCTGATGCGGTTTCAATTGACACGGACGACGAGCTAATTCCTTCGGAGTCGCGTACGGGATAATATCGCGTCTTGATCCCTTTCCCGAAGGAGTGAATCCGATGAAACTGAAATCCGTCGCGGTGATCTTCCTCGCAACCACGGGAGTCCTCCTCCAAGGACGCCAGGCGGCTGCCCCCATCTCCAAGCTTGCCAGGGAACAAATCACCCTCGCCAATGATGCTCTTGTCATGCTGCGCCGACTGGCCCGTGATGGGCGAGCCAGCTTCTCCGGCCCGTCCCTATCGCTGTGGGAAGGGCGTAAAATGGAGGCCCTTCGCAAATCGGGAGCGGGCAAGGCCGAGATAATCGAGGCGATTGAGGGGATGATCAAGGACCTCAAGGAGGATGAGGCGAGGGCGAAGGGCATGCTCGACGGTGCCAGGGGCACGATGGTCGAAGTCTACGATGTCCAGTACCGTCGCCTGGAAGCGGAGATGTGGCTGGATGAGGAACGGGCCAAGTAGGGTCGCTAATGCTTCCTCACCGCCACCACCCGGAATCCGATATGGTCATAACCTCGCTCCGGTTCAAATCGGAGACGGCACGCCGCACGTCACACCACCCCGTCGTCGGTCCATGCGCCGCCCCGCCTCGCCCGGGAAATCGTGCCGTCCCGATTTCTGGGCGTGGTCGCCTTGGCCTCGGATAAATCCGGGTCGTCGCCTCCCGGCAGCCTGGCGTGGTACCAATCCCGGCACCACTCGAAAGTATTGCCGTGCATGTCGTGGATGCCCCAGGCGTTGGCCGGATAGAGGCCGACGCTGGTCGCCACTCCCAACGACGGGCCTTCCTCCACGCCGCCGTTGTAGGGCTTGCCCTTGAAGTTTGCCTGCGCGCGGCTGAGCGAGTCGCCGAACACGGTGGCCGTCGTCGTCCCGGCCCGGCAGGCATATTCCCACTGGGCCTCGGTGGGCACGCGGAATTCCCAATCCGGAGGCAGTTCCTTCGCCGCCACGGCCTTCTCGGTCAGCTTGCGGCAGAACGCCTCGGCCTGGAGGTAACTGACGTTGCCAACAGGGAGATCATCGCCCGCGGGAAGTTCATTCGTCGGTTTGCCGGGGAGTTCTCCGAGGGTTCGTTTCCAGTCACCTTGCGTCACCTCATACTTGCCGGTCCAGAACCCCTTGGTGAGACGAACCGCGACCTGGACCTCGTCCGGCCTATGCCCGGCTTCGTTTGCAGGACTGCCCATGGTGAAACGACCGGGCGGGCACCAGCAGAGCTTGATGCCCCGGACCTGGCGTTCGTCGCCGGGCATGGCACCGACGAACGAATCCTGGGCGGAAGCGGACGAGCCGAGCAAGACGACGGTCAAGAACGGAATGCAGGAGTAGCGCCCCATGGCAATGCTCCGATCGGCACTCTGAGAAACCGCTTACTCCATTGGATGACTCGGAGTGCGATCATGATGATCCGTCGCGCGAACCCACGCAAGGATTTCCCGAGGTCGCGAATCTCGCCCGGTCAGGAGACCTGATCCATCGTCTTCGCGGCCTTGGCGTCGACCGAGGCCCGGACCAGGAGGCAGGTGAGGACCGCCGCGCGGCCATGCTCGACCGTGCAGACCGGCTCGCTCCGGGTGCGGACCGAGTTCACGAAGGCTTTCAGCGCGAGCAAGGTGTTATTGGTGTCGGGGCCGCCGAGCCGCTGGTCGGCCTTCTTCTGGTCGGGGCGATAGGAGAAGTTGCCCGAGTTGAAATCGACGCCCCCCTTGAGCCCGATCAGCCGCGTGTACTCCTCGTTGAACCGGGTCGGCGCAACCCAGCTATGGATGATGTTCACGAAAACGTTGTTCGGGTACTCGACGACCCCCGAGTAATAGTCGTGAACGTCGCGGTCGGGCTGGCGTTCCCGGAACAGGTCGTCTCGCCCCATGGCCATCGCCCGGATCGGCATGGTGTCGACGGCCCAGTTGAGGACGTCCCAGTTGTGTACGGCCTGCTCGACGATCCAATCCCCCGACCGCTTGCGCTGGCCGAACCAGCCGTAGAGCGGCCCCCAGGAGTTCGACCACAGAATCCGCCCCTCGACGAGTTCGCCGATCTCGCCGCGATGCACGGCGGCGATCGGCTCGATGAAGTGAGGGTCGGCGCGCCGCTGATGGCCGATCTGGACGATCTGCTTGCTCTCGCGCGTCGCCTTCACCACGGCGTCGAGATCGGCCCGGCTGAGGCACATCGGCTTCTCGCCGTAAAGATCCTTCCCCGCCGCGATCGCGTCGAGATAGCAGCGCGCGTGCAGGTCGACCGGGATGGCGCTCACGATCGCGTCGATGCCGTCCTGCTTGAGGATCTCCTTCCAGGTGCCGTCGGTCGTGCCCGCCGGGCGCTGCTGGCCGGCCCCCTCGACCGTCTTCAGGCCCCGTTCCAGATTCGCGGCGTCGACGTCGCAAATCGCCCGGACGGCCACCCCCGGAATCTGCAAGAGCCCCTTGAGCAGGGCCGAGCCCCGGTTCCCCGCGCCGATCAGGCCGATGCCGATCGTGTCGTTCGGGCCGCGAGCCCCGGCGGCGCCCGCCGCCTGGAAGGTCGAGGAGCCCAATGCCCCGGCCGCGATTCCCAGTAACGTCCGTCTCGGTAGCGTCGTCATCGCAGATTCTCCCATACCGCCAGGAGGCTCCCGACCCAGGGGTGGCCCCATCGGCGGTGTTTTTCTCGACTCATTCGAGCCGATCGGGCCGCGAGTCGCAAGATGATGCCAACGGCATGGTCCATCCTGCGCTGGCGCGGATGATTCTCCCGATGTCCTGAAACGAAGATCGGTGCTCTCCCATCATCGGGAAGGCACCGATCTCGCAGAAGCTTAAGACGCCAGATGATCGACGATTGGCCGAACGAATCAATGCTTCAGGAGCGGCTGCGTCGCCGCGCGGCATAGCCCAGGACGCCGACAATACCCACGCCGAGGATGATGACCGACGAAGGTTCCGGAATCGTGGGATACTGTCGCAGGGTGAATTGATAGGTCCCCGAAGGATCCGCGGTATCGAAGATCAGGAGTTGAACATCGTAGAGTTCGGTGGCTCCGTTGGCATGCCCCCCGGGAGGGAACCAATCGACGGTGATCGCGCCCTGGAAGCCGGTCGCGAATGCGGTATTCCCCGCGGGGTTCGACGGATCGAACTGGACGAGACCTCCCCCCACCCCGGGGACGAAATTGGCCCCGACGCCAACCCCGATGACGAAGTGATAGTCGGTCCAGTCGAACCCGGTGTTGTTCGTCACGTCCTCATCGAAGAGATAGGACGTGATCCCGCCGGAATTGATCACCGTGAAGACGATGTCGATGGGATCCAGCGTGTTGAAGGTCTTACTGACGTCCAGGATGTTGACCGAAGGCCCCCCCGGGACGCCGGGCACCACATTGTTGGGCTCCAGCGTGTCGATCGGCCCGGATGACATCCCGTCGACCGTGGCGGTCCCGCCGCCATATACACCGTTTACGGACCCGATGACCCCGGCGCGCGTCGAGGCGCTGAACACCGAACCGGCCAGGAAAAGAGCTGCCAGGGTGAGGGCATTCGCCCATCGTCGGCTGAGAAATCTCATTCGCATTCTCCTTTGCTTCGGCGTGCTGTCCGTCGGGGCCGGCCGCGGGATTCCGTTGAAGGCGGCACGCGCCGGAATGCCCCAGCCCGACGACCCGTCCGATGCCGAAGCGATTGATGGATGTTCGTTCAAAAAAGATCGGGGAGGGATTGAGCGTTCGCTCATTGCGTTTCGCACAGGGGGCATCGCACGGAGGAATGCCGACCCCGGATACGGTTGAAATCATCCCTGGCGCACGAGGCGTCGAAGGGAGGCGCGTGCCACGGCAAGGGGTCGAGCGCGCGGCGATGCTCCCGGCACGTACCCGTTCGACATGCAATGCCGCGGGCGTGCTCCAAGGCCAGGCGTCGAGGAAACGTTTCGAAGGCCGATCACGATCGGGCAAGAATCCGATCGGCTGCAATTCGCTCTCGTCGAGCGAGAACTACTTCGGCGTGGCCTCTCCGAAGAGGTTGTCGAGATCGGCGATTCGTCGCCATGGATCTCTGGGGATCCCAATTCCGCGGGCGCGAGATGACCGAACGCGATCAATTTCTCCACGACAGCTCGAACTTGACGTCTCCCCGAGCCTTTCGAATCCTTTCGTTCACTTGCAATGCAGGATGCATACAATCCGGATTCAAGGATCTCAAACGAATCCTTGGAATCTGATTTCAGAAAATCTACAGGGCCTCGATTATGGGAAAATATTTATTCGCTAGGGTTTGTGTGGATCCGAACGGCGTGATCTTACAAACAATCGATGGACAAGCAACGGAATGTCGCTTTTTTTCAACAAATGAAATCAGCACATCCCTGTGATTAACCATTCAAGATTATTCGAATTGCTTGATTGAATTCGTCGATCGATCAATTTCGGACCGAGGTTTTCCGCGCCGATCCCTTTCTGGTATAACGACTTAGGCGTTGATCGTCGGGGATCGAATTGTCTGAACCTTGGGGGGATGGATGATGCGGCCGGGCGAGCCCGAAGATCCCCATCCGAGGGATTTCCGGCTCGGCATGCGTGCGGAGGGTCGGCGACGGCGTCCCGTTCCCGAGATCGACGGCGCGGCTGGTGGGGACAGTGAGCGAGGTCGGGGCCGTCGGGGCCGTCATGGCGATGGCGTCGATCGTTTCCGCGCCGAGGCGGTCGAGCGCGCCGGCGAGTTTTTCGATGCGTGCAGCCAGGCCGTCATAGGC
>CALKTZ010000878.1 GCA_937997355.1 uncultured Planctomycetales bacterium
GGATCTCCCTGCTCGTGATGGCCTCGACCTTCATTTCCTTGAACGGCAATGCCCTCACCGGGCCGAGGGCCTATTTCGCGATGGCCCGCGACGGGATCTTTCCGAGGGCGCTTGGCCGGATCAACCCAAGGTTTGGAACGCCGTCGAATGCGATCATCTCGCAAGGCGTGTGGGCGACCTTGCTGGTCATCGTTGGGACGATACTCATCGTCTATCCTCCCCCCGAATCCGGCGGGAGTCTTCCGCACTTCGTGCGTTCCGCCTGGGTGGCGCTCAACGCCAGGCCACTCTATGACCTACTCTTCACTTACGTCATCTTCGGCGCGAACGTCTTCTACCTCTTCTCGATCGTGAGCGTCTTTATCCTTCGGCGCCGGCATTCGGATCTGCCGCGTCCCTACCGGACCTGGGGCTATCCCTGGACTCCGCTCATTTACACCGTCTCGGCGACGGTCCTGCTGGGGAACATGCTCTGGGATGAAGCGACCCGCGTGCCATCCCTGGCCGGCCTGGGGATCATCGCGGCGGGCATCCCCGCCTACGCGTTTTTTCGCCGGTCGGGATCGATCGAGCAAACTCCGGCTTCATCTTGAGGTTGCCGAGGCATCGGCGGTTGCCGGCGGCGGGGCTTGCGCCGGTTGGGGGTATTCCTTCCCGGCGACCAATTGGGTCACATCGTGAAATTCATAGGGATTTCCCCAACTGGAATAATAACTCCTGTCGGGGAGGAGTTTCAGGTCCGACCCGAAAAACGTGTTGAAGATTACGCGGAAGGAATTCACCGGGCTGATCGTGTCGTAGAGCTTTTCGAAACGCCGGTCCGGGAAATAGTACGCGTTCAGGATCGTCATCCGTTCGAGGTGGTCCGTGTTGTCGAAGTTGTGCATGTCGAGGTTCATCCCCGATCCGTGATCGGATTGGAGGATGATGATCGGCGGCGTCTTCGAGTTCGCCAGGATGCGATCGATCGTTTGCTCGATGCGCCTGGTGATGAACATCGCCTGTTCGCGATAGCCTCGATAGTAGACCCGCTTATCGTCCGGGAGTCCGTCGAATTTGGCGCCGTCGTGCGGATAATGGCCGCTGTCGCGATTCAGGATGTCTTCGCCGTTCTCGCCGAAGAGGAAGGGAGGATGCGGGCACATGAAATGGGCGAACATGATGGTGCTTGCCGGGTCCGAGGCGACATCCGGGATATGTTCGAGCTTGTACAGGACTCGCTCGCGAATCGTCTCGAAGCGATCGAGCACTTTCGGGGTCGGGAGGAGCGTCCCGAACGGCGTGGTGGAGATCAGCAGGCGCTGGAAGCCCGTGAAGGGGAGCTTCGAGGGGGAGTGATGGACATCGGATTCGGGCTGATCGGTCTCGTGGAAGCCGGAGGAGAACGAGACGAATTTGTAGCCGATCGGCCGGAGCGTGGCGACGACGTCGTTGATGCCGATCAGGTCGGCGAGCCCCGTCTGATCATTCCCCATCCCTTTCACCAGGTCATCGATGTAGACCCCGTTCAGCGAGCAGGAGAGGCAGAGCCGCGTCTGGCAGTAATTGGCCGTCGAGTGCTTGGCGATGTAGAAGCCCTTCTTCTCCAGCCGATCGAGGAAGGGCTGGATGTCGAAGTCGAAGAGCGCCTTCATCACGTCGCGCCGGGCGTAGCTGTCGAGCACGATGTAATAGATATCGGGCTTCGAAGGGGGCTCCGCCAGAGGAGCGAGCGGCGTCCCCTTTCGTTTGGGGGCGGATTCCATCGGCCGGGGGGGGCGAGCCATGAGGACATTCGTAACGGGCATCACGATCAGGATCAGCGCGAAGGCATTGACGATGCCGGTGGCGAGGCCGGGGTCCTTGAGTTTTCGGAGCACCCAGTAGCACGACGCCAGGCCGACGATCGCCGCCCCTCCGAGGATGATCGAGGGGGAGACGTTTCCATGATACGTAACCCAGAACGACGTTAGATAACGGACGACCACATTCAGGATGTCCGAGGCCCGGCCGACGCTGAAGAACAGGACGATCAGGATGCTCGCGACCAACGCCGCCCTGCGCGAATCCCTCAGGATGGCGTACGCGATGCCGAAAAGTAGTCCGGTCAGCCCCACCGCGATCGCGATCGGACCGACGAGGTCAAGCGGATTGGCTTCGTACACGTTATTGGAGTAAAGCGCGATAATCGGATAGATGCCGAACAGGAAAGGGTGAAAGACCAGTTTCCTGATCATGGTACGTCCCTCCGACTCATCAGATAGAGGACCCGGCCGCTCCCCTCGATCGGCACGGAATGGCGGATCGAATAATGCCGGCCGAAGCATTCTTCAAAATGTTCCCGGCTATATTCGTGATGCTTCCCGTCTAGCGGCGCAAGCAGCCGGATCGTCTGCGGATCATCCTCCGGGACGAATTCGATGATCAGCCAGGGGGCCAGGCTCCGGAACAGATCGGCCACGTTCTCGAGCGGCTGATTGCCCGTGAAAACCAGGTGATGGATCAAGGCCAACGCCATGATGAGGTCGGGTCGGGATCGATCGAAGATGGCGGGCCGTTCCTCGTTGCGCCAGCCGGAGGCCGGGCTCGGATTCGTGAGGTCGAGGATCAGCGGGAGGATCTTGGTCTCGTTCCGACGCTTCATCTCGTTGTAGTTCGCCTCGACGCATTCGGCGTCGATGTCGAAGGAGACCGTGAAAATCCCCCGATCGGCCGCGATTCGGCTGAAATCGCCGACATTGGCCCCGAGATCCCAAACGCGGCTCGGCCCGGCCTCGTCGATGAATTGCGAGACCAGCGTTCGCTTATGGTCGCGCGATTGCGATTGGTAGGTGTTGTTCTGATAGTAGTCGGCCCAGCCCATCCCCCCTTTTTTTCGATCCAGTCGATGGATCGTCGACTCCAGGCTGTCGATCAGCCCGAGCAACGCCTGACGGCTGAATCGTTTCTTGTTCGCCGCGGGGGTGGCCTTGCTCGGATTCTCTCCGCTCGCTGAACGCTGAAGCATCGCGTGCAGATGAAGATGAATCAGGAGGCCGAATCGCATCTTCGACTTCGACGGAAGTAATCGCGCGGCCAGATCGAGCGGGACGCCGTCCAGATTGGTGCGGCAGAGTTGATTGAGCCGCGCATCGGTCAGGCTCATCAGCGCCAACGGCGCGAGAAAGTGCTGGCAAAACTGACGATAGGCGACCCAGGGACGACCTTCCTCATAACCCTCGAAGGAGAGGGTGTCGATCAGGATCGGCCGTCCATCTTGAAACTGGATGTTATAGGCGCTGGCGTCTTTGAGGGACATGCCGCGATCGAGGGCGCGGCGCTCAATCGCGAGGGTCGTGAGTGCGGCGTCCTTGAGTTGGCTGAAGCTCCATTCATAAGGAAATGAAATGAAGTCGATCAACTCTGGACGAATGACCGCGTGCGCGGCCCGAAGATCGTAAACCGGCCCCCCGACAACCTCGTGCCGGATGAGCAGCCGATCCTCGAAGAGGGCCTCCGCGAGGCCCGACTCGCACAGCGTTTCATAGTGCGGCTTGTAAGCTTTGTTGATCTGTCGGTAAAGAACGCCGCCCTCGACAAACATGAACCCGGCCGGATCGCGAAACGACGTGGCCGACAATCGTTGTCCGATCATATTTTCTTTTTCTTGGCCAGCAGCGCGTCACGCACGTAGGTCAGAGACGACTTCGCGAAGAAAATCGAGCTGAACACGCCCGCGATCAGGACCTGAAGCAGCATGCTCCCGGCGCCCGGGTCCAGGTAAGCCAGGAAGTTCGCCGACGAGATCTGATCCGGGAGAAGCCCAACGATAGAAGTTAATGTGTACATTGTTCAGATCCTTCGGGGAATCGTTCTGATCCTGCGGTAACAATAGTATCTAAAGGCTAATAGCGACGAATTGTGATGAGGCGATCCCTCTCATTCTTTGCAAACTCGAAAAAAAATCACAAAACCGCCGACTCTGCCGTTCGCGAACTCGATGGACACCATGCGGAACTCTTGAATGTGCAGGAATATACTTCCCGCAGAGCATCTCGCGTGCCATTTTCCGCACGAACGGTCTGTCACGACCTTGAGCGGGCAGCGTTCTTGTTGAACACGCCCATGAAGCAATCCCGGTTAAGCCGGGTTCAGAGCATCTTCGACGGAAGGTATTCGGACTTGCGGGAGAATGCTCCGCAAACGACTCGTGTCGAGAGAAACATCGTGTGGCCGAGGTTCCTTCAGAATTACTTGATGCCGACGGTTGAATTTTACGAACTTCGGATCGATGTCAAGCGAGACGGCCGCCCGCTGCATCAAATCATAGCGACTCATCCGCTCGTAACCCGCGACATGCAAGATACCCGTTACCTCTAATAACGCGAGCCGTGCCAGAATTGTGACAGCCGTCCCATAATCGAGAGGAGTTCGATATTCATCTTCGAAGAAAGTCTGCGGGATTCCCTGCTTCATGGAATGGATCGCCCGATCGAAAAAGCCCTGTCTTGCCGATTTCGAAAAGCCAAACATTAGGCTCATGCGTGCTACCAAGCCTCGATCTATGCTGAGCACGGCCTGCTCCGCTTCCACCTTGGTCCGCCCGTAGGCCAGGAGCGGATTTGTCGAATCTTCCTCTCGGAAATGCGATCGGGTTCCGTCGAAGACCAGATCGGTTGAGGTGAAAATAAGACGTCGATCGCGCTCCGCGCACCAGTCAGCCAGCAATCGAGTGGCCGTGACATTCACGGCAAGGGCCTGCTTCGGCGCATTAAACACCGCATCCGCCGCGCTAATCGCCGCGAGATGCAGGATGATCTCCGGATTCGCGGCTTCCAGGGCTTCGAGCGTTTGGGTGCCCTGGGTGAGATCGATCGATCGCCAGATTGACTCGGGATGTCTCAATGGATTGCGCGGAGAGCGACCGCCCCATGCATGCACTGGTGTCCCTGTGGATTCGAGATGGTCGACGAGGTAGGCGCCGAGTTGTCCGCT
>CALKTZ010000879.1 GCA_937997355.1 uncultured Planctomycetales bacterium
GTCTCTACGACGCGGCCGGCAACTTGCTCTCCGAGGCGTCAAATCCCCTGGAATGGTCGAATACCGTCTCGGTGAGTGCTTCGAACGTGAGCGCCGGACAACGTTATTACGTCGTGGTCTCAGGGGCGACGGGCGATTACTTCGACGTCGGCTCTTATCAGTTGCAGGTCTCGCTTCCTGGCGCCGCTATCTCTTCTCCGATCGTCACGACGCCGTCCCCGGTCCAGCAGCAGCCGATCGTCCAACCCGTCAGCGTCACGCCGCTCGTGATCGTCACGGCGTCTCCGGATCGCTTCGAGCCAAGCAACGTGTTCGCCAAACCCACGCCGTTGGGGCGAGCCACCCAGGTCAACCTTGAGAATCTGACGCTCGACACCGCCTCGGACCTGGACTATTACCGATTCAAATCGATCGGGGCAGGGTCGTATCAGATCACCGCCCAGGGCACGTCGATCAAGGTTTTCGACGCGAAGGGCCGACTCCTGCTCTCCGGCACGGATCATCTTTCGCTCAGCACGCCGAAGCGAGTCGCCAACTATATTGTGTTGATCTACTCGGCGAGTCACTCGGTCGTCCCGAGCTATGATCTCTCCGTCTCCTACGCTCGGGCCTCGAAATTGGCGCAAACCCGGCACCTGGCCCAGCGTGGCAAACAAGCCATCACGGTCCTGAAGTCGCACGCGAAAAGGAATACGGGTACCGCGACGGTGACGAAACTCGCCGTCCACCGCAAACCCGCGGCCCTGAAACTCCAAAAGCCCTCCTCGACGACGGCCGCCACCGCAGGATTCTTGAAAAACGTCAGGCCGGTACGGCCGAGGTCCGTGGGGGTGGCACAAAATCCGCATGCCTGGAAGCTTGTAACGATCAACTCGGGGCAGGTTGGGTGATCCAAAGTTGCCCTCGCTTCAGATCGAGTTACAATGGCCCGAGCGTGCAAGGCATTTCAGACTTCGTTGAGGATACAACCAATGGCTGAATACACAGTTCCGCCCCTCCCGTATGATTTCGGGGCCCTTGAGCCACACATCGACGCCAAGACCATGGAGATTCATCACGACAGGCACCACCAGGCCTATGTGACGAACTTGAATGCCGCGCTCAAGGATCATCCCGACCTTCAGGGCAAGCCCATTGAAGAATTGATCTCGAATCTAAACGCGGTCCCCGAGTCGATCCGGACGGCGGTTCGAAATAACGGCGGCGGCCACGCCAACCATTCCCTGTTCTGGCAGATCATGAAGCCGGGCGGGGGAGGCGAGCCGACCGGTGAGATCGGCGAGGCGATCGGCTCCGAGCTCGGAGGCTTCGCGGCGTTCAAGGAAGCGCTCGCCAAGGCTGCGACCACTCGATTCGGCTCGGGCTGGGGCTGGCTCGTGGTCGGCAAGGACGGCAAGCTTGCCGTCACCTCGTCCGCCAATCAAGATAGCCCGCTCATGGAGGGGCAAACCCCGCTCCTCGGCGTCGACGTCTGGGAGCATGCCTACTATCTGAAATACCAGAACAAGCGCCCGGACTACATCGCCGCCTGGTGGAACACCATCAACTGGGATGAGGTCAACCGACGCTATCGTCTCGCGAAGGGACGTTGAGCGACTTCCGCACCGCAACGATTTTCCAAGCGATCTGGTCGCCTTGACCAGATCGCAGATTCTCGTATGATGCCCCCCGACGGGAGCTGGAGGCTCCCCGTGTATTCTCAAAATCGCACGTCTATCCGCGTTGACCCGGCCTATTTCGAGATAGGTCCAACCGCGACGGATTAGACTCGGATGCCGGACGAGGCATTCGGGCACCCGCCGTCGCGATCGCCGGTCATACGACTCAAACGAGGAGACCACGCCGATGGATCGGCTCAGTCGCATCGTCACCCGTGGTGGCCTGGCCTTGGTGCTCGGCTCGATGGTTTCATCGTTGGGTTGCCGCAGCATGAAGAGCGAAATCCCCCCGGGCAAGCCGTATTCGACAACCGGGGCGCCGACACCCAACGTCGGCTTCAGCTCCGATCCGCATCCGAATGCCGGGGGTGCAGCCGGACTCTACAATAACGGCGTGCAGCAAGCGTCCGGTGCCTCTGGACTTCCGGGAGGCGTGCAGCCGGCCTCGGGAGATTCGGTGGGCAATCCAGTCGAGATGACCGGTCGTCCTCAATACGGCACCCCGATCAATAACAAGAATAGCTACACCGATGCGGTGCCCGCCACCGGGCGATATGGACCTCCGGGAACTTCGGGGATTTCCTCTCCGGCACCCACCCAGCAGCCCTTGCCGGTCCCGGCGATGGACTCAACTACTCCTGAAGCGTCGAAGTCGCCGCTCCAGGGCGCGCTAGGCGTTGACCTCCCGTAATCCGGCCTTGGAAGGGATACGTCGAAGGTGATTCGCCCGCTCTCCATCCTGTATGAGGATCCATTTTGCCTGGCGGTAATCAAGCCCGCGGGGCAATTCACGCAAGGCACATGGGCGCCTCCGGGCGAAGAGACGCTTGAGCAAGGGGTTCGACGGCACTTGAACCCCGACAACCCGGCGGAGGCGTATGTCGGAATTGTCCACCGGCTCGACCGCCCTGTCTCCGGCCTCTTGCTCTGGGCGAAAACGCAAAAGGCCGCGCGCCGACTCTCGAAGCAGTTCGAGAATCGGCAGGTTCGCAAGACGTACTGGGCGATTGTGGAACGTACGAGTCCGAAATCCCCGAGCCAGGCGGAATGCTGGGAGGACTGGCTGACCGCGGCCGGACCTGATGGGAAAGTTCGGGTGATGCCCGCGAATACGCCGAACGCCCGTCGCGCGCGGACAGACGTTCGGTTGCTCTCCTCGGATCGACTCCCTGAGTCGAATCTGGGCTGGCTCGAAATGCGCCCCGAAACCGGGCGTACCCATCAGTTAAGAGTACAAGCCGCGATCCGTGGAATGCCGATCCTCGGGGATACGATCTATGGCTCGACGCGGCCGTGGCCGTTTCCGCAAGGAATTGCCCTGCACGCCCGGGAACTCCAAATCCGGCATCCCGCAGACCAATCCTCGTTGGTCTTGAAGGCCCCTCTACCTGAGACATGGAGAGAGTTCGGCTTCGTCGAGATCGAACGCGATGATACGCTACGGGCCGATTGAAAAAGCATCGCGGACGCTCAATCGACCCGAATCTCGAGAACCTTGAGCTTCAGGATGCCTCGCGGAATCGGGACGTCGACCTCGTCGCCGACTTTTTTCATGAGAAGGCTCTGACCGATCGGACTCGAGAGCAGGATTCGATTCTGGTCGTAATCTTCCTCGCCAGGGCCGACGAGGCTGTATTCCTCTTCTTCCTGCATCTCCACATCGAGTACGCGGACCCTCGACCCGAACACCACGTGCTCCGGGGGCACGGTCGGCTTCTCGACGATGTAAGCCCCGCCGAGTTCGTACTGCAATTCGTTGATCCGCGCTTGCAGCATCCCTTGCGCCTCGACGGCCGCATCGAACTCGGCATTCTCGGAGAGATCGCCGAAATCACGCGCCGTCGCGATTTGCTCGGCAATCCGAGGCATATCCTCGTTCTTCATCTTGTCGAGCAAGGCTTTACGCTTTTCGTAACCTTCCTTGGACATCGGGATTCGGTCAGTAGACATTTGCCGATCACCTCCGCGGTTGTCGCCTGCGGGTAAAATCTCGTGTGGGGCCTTGGAAGCGAATCGATCAGTACGATCTATTCACTGCTCGATTGATTGATTTCCAGGCTCAACCCCGTCGTCATCCTCGATCGAAGGATCATCGTCCTCGATCCGAGTCCTCAAGCGGACCCGTCTCCCGTCAAGCAAAAACGCGGCCTCGGGAGATCCCGAAGCCGCGATCGTTACCACTGTCACTTGAACCTAGCCTAGTCTCCGTCACGTCGCCATGCAAGGCCAAGACAGCCCAAACTAATCCATGCCATGTGAGATCAAGAGATCCGAAGCTCGCCAAATTGAAAGGAGGCTCTTCAAGAGGGAGACCGAGCAAATTCCAGTCGCCTGATCGCTCGAAGGCCGATATGGAAACCCCAGATCCGCACGAGACTTCCCGCCCAATGACGATCGAACTTGATTTGCCGCAATTCCTTTTGCAGAAAAAGTTTCGGCACACCATGCTCGGCCCTGCAAAGCCCGATTTCGGAGACGATCACTCGTACGTCCTGAATGGCCGAGATTATTCGTGGCGAAGGGCCTCGATCGGATCCATCATCGCGGCGCGGCGGGCAGGATAGAGGCCGAAGACGATTCCGACGGCGACCGAGATGCTGAACGCAAGAATCACGGATTGGCTCGTCACGATCGTCCGCTGATCCGCGGCGAAGAGGAAGAAGATGATCGGCGGGCAGTAGATCCCCGCGAAAACCCCGATCACGCCGCCGACCCCGGAGAGCACAATCGTCTCGATCAGGAACTGCCGCGTGATGTCGTGGCGCTTCGCGCCGAGAGCCCTGCGGATGCCGATCTCTCGGGTACGCTCGGTCACCGTGGCCAGCATGATATTCATGATGCCGATGCCGCCGACGAGAAGCGAAATCAACGCGATCGAGCCCAGGATGAAGCTGAACTGACGCGCGGTGATTTGGGCTTCGAGCAAGAGATCGTACGGGACGGTCATCTCGACGTCCTTCTTGGGGTGATACGGCTCATAGGCCGCCTCAACCAGCGGGACCGTGGAAGGGACCTCGTCGATCGTCCCGACCTGGAGCGTAATCTGGGTCAACTGTGTTTCTTCGGCTGTCATCGACCCCGAGCGGCTGTTGATGATCTTCTCGCCGAACCGCACCTTGCAGGTGTTGATCGGGATGTAGACGTCCTTGTTGAAATCCTGTGCCGCCAGGCTTCCGCCGATGCCTGCCGAGCTTTGACGCTCCTTGGTGACACCGACGACCGTGTAATAATCGCTCCCGATTTTCACCGACTGGCCGATCGGATCTTCGTACGGGAAGAGCGTTTTCGCCGTCAGATGGGCGAGGACCGCGTAATTCTGGTACTTGTCGTTGTCGGAGGCCGTCAGGAATCGGCCGCCGGGTTCGACCTGCAACATGTTGAAGTCGGCATAGACGTGCGTGGTGCCGACGACTCGCCCGTCAATCGCGTGGGTCAGGTGGCGGATCTGCTTGCTGATTTCGCGGATCGGGAGCGCCCGCTTGATCGTGGGAATCGTGGCCAGCATCCGTTCGTAGTCATCGTATTTCAATCCGTAGTTCAGGATGCTGCGGCCGGGTCGGCCGGAAGAGGCCTGGGCTTCATCGGTCGGCTTGACGGATCGGATGATGATGTTGGTCGCGCCCAGGGCTCGGATGCGGTCCTGAGCATCCCGGCTCTTGGCTTCGGCGATCGCGAGCATCGCGATTACCGCCCCCACGCCGAAGACAATTCCCAGTACGGTCAACCCGGAACGGAGCTTATGGAGGAGCAAACTCCTGATCCCGAGCGTGAGGGCACGCCATATCCGTCCCATTGGTCAATCTCTCGACTCTTCAGGAATTCCCAGGAAAATCAAATACTCGCGACGATCAAAGTCATGGAGCTTGATCCTTGCCCATCATCATCGGCGCGGCTGGAGCACGCGAAGATCGGCGAAGACGAGCGGCTCATGTTGGAAGAGGGCGAGATCGGCCCGTTAGCGAGGAGTCTCGAACCCCGGCGCCGTCCCGATCAAGGCTTGCTGCGCGCGTTGCATGCGAGGACTTGGGCCGTCGTCGACGATCAAGCCGTCCCGCATTCGGATGATTCGTTTCGCGCACTCCGCGATGTCATCCTCGTGCGTGACCATGATGATGGTCTTTCCCGAATCATTGAGTCGGTCGAGCATCTCCATGATCTCGTGGCTGGTCTTGGTGTCGAGATTACCCGTGGCCTCGTCCGCCAGGATGATGTAGGGGTCATTGACGAGCGACCGGGCGATCGCGACTCGCTGCTGCTGACCGCCCGAGAGTTGGCTGGGCCGGTGGTCGAGCCGTTCTCCGAGCCCGACCATCTTGGCGAGTTCCACCGAACGCTCCTGAGCCTCCGGTGAGATTTCTCCGTTCCCTTGATACGTGAGAGGGAGCTGGATGTTCTCCAGCACCGTGTATTGCTGAATCAGATTATAGGACTGGAAGATGAATCCCAGGTAACGGCTACGAACTTCGGAAAGCTCGTCGTCATCGAGCCGGGAAACATCCCGCCCTCCCAGATAATAGTTGCCGCTCGTGGGGCGATCGAGGCATCCGAGCAGGTTCAGCATCGTACTCTTGCCGGAGCCGGACGCCCCCATGATTGCGATATATTCGCCCGGATAGAAGTCAACGGAAACGCCCCGAAGCGCGTGGACCGTCACGGTCGTGACGGTCTTACGCGATCGAAATAGTCCGCCGCTCCCCTCGGTGCTATGTCCCATGACATAAGTCTTGGTGACATCGGAGATCTTGACGATCGGCTGGTCGTTGCGGGTGAGGTCCACCTCATTGGTCTCATTCATCACGGACGCGATCCTCCAGGCCCTTCACCGTCTCCGCCGCCCCGAGGACCTCGGCCGCCTCCTTCACCACGAGGACCGCCGAAGCCGCCACCTCCGCCACCGCCCTCGCCCCTGGGGCCGCCGCCTCCACCGCGGTTGCCGCGCATCTGATTCGCCTGCTCGATTTCTTCTGGGGTGAAGCCGGCATTCTTGAGGATTTCGGCCCGTTCCTCATCGCTGGCGGATCGCATCCGCTGGCGATCTTCGGGGGATATTTTCTGGAATTTCTGCATAAGGGCGGGATTCATCCCGCCGCCGCCAGGTCCTCCCTTACGCTTGCCCTTCTCCTTGGCTTTCGCCTTTTCCGCGCCGTTCGCGGCCGGACCTGCCTGAGGATTTCCATCGGCTGCTTCGCCTTTGCCCTTGGCAGCTTCCTTGTCGGCCGCATCCGCGCCGAAATCCTTCTTGAAGACGGGTTTTCCGGTCGCGCCGAACAGGTCTCGCTTCTCTTCTTCCGACATCAGCGAGGTCGGGTTCAGGACGGCGATTTCCCCCGCGGTAACCCCCTTGACCAACTCGACGAATTTATCATCCGACTTGCCGACGGTGACCTCCTTGCGGATGTATTGGTCGCCGTTCTTCACGGTCAGGTATTCCTTGTCCTTGATCGGCAAGATGGCCGTGACGGGGACGCAGAGGCCGTTCTCGATCTTGTCGACCATGATCTCGACGTTGGCCGACATGCCGGGCTTGATGCCGGGGATCACGCCGTCGATCTTCACATGTGTCGTGTAGACCTTGACATCGGAGGCGAAGAAGCTCGACGTATCCGCCAGCGGGGCGACGTCGATGACCGTACCCGGGAGCTCTTGCTCGGCAAAAGCCTCGACGCGAATTCGCGCCTTCTGACCGGCCTCGATCTTGTAGATCTGCGACTCGTGAACCTTGGTGTTCACCTGCATGTTCGTCACGTCCGGCAGGCTGAAGATCGCCTGCCGCTCGCGGACGGTGGCCCCTTCCTCGATCTGAGGCTGATTCGAGCCGAACATGCGGCCGGTGTCATTGGCATAGACCACCAACCCGTCGCTCGGCGCGTAGAGGATGCACTTCGCGATCTGTTTTTCGAGTTTAGCTTCCTTCGCCTTTTCCAACTCGAAGGTTTGTTTCTTGGCAAGCTCGTCCGAACGGGCCTTTTCAACCTCGCTGGTCAAATCCTTGATGGTCTTGGGCTTCGTATACCGCTCGAGGACGTCTTTCTTGCTCTCCGCCTGTTCTTTCTTGAACTTGAGTTGTTGAAAGGTCAGCTCTTCCGAGATCTTCTGGGCCTTGGAGACGTATCCCTTGTCGTACATCTTAGTGGCCCAGACGACGCGGTCGTCCGCGCGCATGAGGTCGGATTTGGCCAGGGAGATTTCCCCGTCGAGGGTCGCCACGTCCTGCTTGTAGGTCCCTTCGATGTACTCCGTGACGGAGATTTCCGCGACTTCGCGGGTCAGCACGGCATTTTGGTAGGCGGCGTCTTTTTCCTGGGTTGAAATCTTCTGATTGGTCAACGTATCTCGGAGCGTTGCCGAATCCAACTCGCAGACTTTTTCTCCCTTCTTGACCCGCGACCCTTCGGGAACGATGAAGATGATCGTCGTCGAGCCTTCGACCTCGCAGTTGACGGTCTGATTCTTCGAGCTCTCCAACTGGCCTCGTTCCGAGACCGTGATGTTGAGCGACATCGGGGTGACCCGATACGTGATGGCTTCGCTGGTGGCGGTCGTGAACAAACCGCCGATCTGCTTGCTCATGCCGGGCACGCTCACGACGGCGATTCCCGCCGTCGTGAGGACGACCACGGCGACCATTGCCAGGATTTTACCGAGCGACCGCTTCCGCCGCGGGGGTTGTGCTTGTTTCAAGGGTGGGAGGTCCCGGGTTGTTGGAGGGGGGGCCGAAGGTTGGCCCGCTGTACTGGGCAGGGAAAAGTTCACTGAAGGCCTCCCATTCATCATACGGTAAGGTGCCGAGGTCGCGATAGAGACTCAATCGAGACAGTTCGTATTGTTGCCATTCGAAGACGAGCGTCTGCTCGGCGCTGATGAGGTTCCTCTGGAAATTGATCAGGTTCGAAGTCTGAGTCGCGGCATTGGCCGCCTGTCCCACGCTCCCCGCCGCCGAGCCCTGGGGCGGGGCGATGATGGTTTCAAACGCCTGATCCTTCAAGCGTATATTCAGGACGAAGTTACGCCGGGCGATCTCATACTGGATGTAGTTCAACTGGACGGAACGCACATCGGTCCTGAGCAAATTCTTGAGAAAGTCTTCCCGGTTCTGCAAGGTCCGACCCGCCGCCTGGTAGTTGATCAAGGCGGCACGAAAGGTATTACGCTCGGCCAGCCGGATCAGGGGCAATTCACCGTTGAAAACCAGATTGAATTGCTTCGCCTGGTCGAGGAAGCCGAACGGATTGGTCGTATTCGGGGGTGTGAGGATCTGATTCGTCAGCGTGACATTAAGATAACCTTTCAACGCGTTGGCTGTCACCGCGATTTGACGCCAACTATCATACAATGCCGCACGATTGTTCATCAGATCGAGCCGGTATTCGAGGGCGACACGTACGGCGGCCTGGAGGATGTCTTCAAGCCCTTCCTCATTCTCACGCTCGAATTTCTGCCGGTCTCCGGAATAATTGCGGTAGATTCCGAGGACCGAACGGCCATCGACGATGACATCTTCAAGCGGCGGGAGCTTGGCCGCAATCTGAGGGAGTTGGTCGAGGTCGCGATCCTTATTCTTCTGCCATTCCTCGACCTCGTCGAAGACCTTCTGGAACGGCCTGAGTAATGCCCGATCCAGCACCACCGGCGTGTCGGGCGGCATCCCGAGTTGGATCTTGAACGAGTCCAGATTGTTCCGATACGTAAGCTTATCCGAGACCAGCTGCTGACGGACCGACTGGAGGTTGGTTTCCAACTGGTCGACCTGGAGCTGCGAAAGCCCCGAAGCCTCTCCTTCAATCAAGGCTTTGTACAGGACCACGAGCTGCTCGAATGCGGCGACGTTACGCCGGTCGAGATCCACCTGATTGAAGTTGTACAGGACCGGGATGAAGCCCCCGGTCGGGTCGACATTCGAGGCCCCCGTGAAACCCTGTGTTTGAACGTTCGTCCCGAAGTTGTTGATTGTTCCCCCCGTCAGGGTCGTCACGACGAATTCCTGGCGGAATTTGGCGAACGTACGGACCGCGTAGAGCAAGCTGCGTTCGGCCTGCGTCAGATTTTCCAGCACAACCGCCCGGCCGGCATTCCGCAGGAACGGCTGAACGAACGTGATCGGCAGCGAAGACTGGACAGTCGGCTGGAACGGAGTCTTCCCCACGAAGTTGAAGACGAGCTGATTGGCGAACCCCATCAGGAGCTGACCGCCCGAATTCAGGAGTTTGCCATAGCCCGCAACCGTGCCCAGCTGGAGCGTCGAGACCTGCCCGCCCGGGGCTTCCAGGGTGTTATAAGTGAAACTGTTGGTCGGATTGAGCGGGAAGATCCCGGGCGGACGGACGGTCGGGCTCATACCCGCGTAAAATTGCGGTTGAAAGTTGAAACGCTGAAGCGTGACGTTCAGGGCCGCTCCGTAGAGGCTTTCAAGCGCACTTTGGTAGGTTCGGCTGTTGATCAAGGCGAGGGTGAACGCCTGCTGCATGGTCAACGTGTAAGGACGCGTGCCTTTCGGGAAACCGTAAGCCTCGATATCCGTAAGCTCTGGGATCGAGGGAACCAGAAGCCCCGCCAGCTCTTGAACCTGATCCTGCGTGAATTGGCCCCCCGGCGGAATCTGGATCTGGTTGAATCTGCGAAGATTCGGATCCGACAGATCCTTCTCTTCCGGATTCGGATCGCCCCCGATGATCGGTTCCGGCGGAAGGTCGGGGCGAGGATTGCCCGGGGTGGGCGGGGGTGTTTGCATCGCCGTCCGCACGAGTGAATCGTCACGCGTGGAGCGTGGACTCGAGGCGCGGGCCTTCGCCACCGTCGTCGCCGACGGAGCGGTCGCACCGAGAGTTGCGGCAGCGTTCCCCATACCTCCTATTTGCGTCAATTTGGTCCGGTTCGGCCCGGAATTCTGGGGGACCATCGGCGGAGGGATGACCGGCCTGGAGACCGGATTCGCGCCGTGCGAAGCTACGGAATTCGGGGAAGAAACTCTCCGGCTCCCCTGGGGACCGGTCGGCGGCACCGCTGCGGGCGGCGAAATCCCTTGAGGGCCGGACGGCGGCACCGTCGGGCTTGGCGGAGCCAGGGGACCGCCTGGTTCCGAGAGGGCGCCTTCCGGAAGGAAAGGGGAAGTGCCGTTTGGTGTTTGGAGGTTCCTCGGGGGCTGCGAATCGTTCCCCTTCGGATTCGTATTGGTCTCCATTTGCTTTTCGGATTCGCCGACGGCTCGGTCATCCCGCCATTTCTCGAGGAGCCCGAGATAACCGGTCCCTTCGACGGGCATCATGAGTCGGTGATTGGGCCACTGAGGCACCGGCGAGATTGCTTCCGCGACGGGATCGTCGGGAGGGGCGGGGGGGGCATCGGGATCATACGGATCGGCGAATCGTGCCAACCCGGGAGGATCCACGGAGAACATATCGATCCGAAATCGCGGATCGCGGCTCTTCTCGAAGATCGCCTGAGAAACATCAAGATTGGCCCACTCGCGGAAAAACTCGCGGGTACAGCCTGCGGGCGCGACGAGGCCGAGCATTGCAAGGAGCAATCCCTGACCAAGCCGGCCGATGCGGCTGTCTGACCATGGATTCTTGACTTTTCTCATGGAATTGACCTCGGCCCTGTAATCGATCGACCGGTTGGACTGGCAGGCTTCCATGCCGGCCATCTCTTCCGTAGCTGCTTTGAATCGGCAAGCGGCAAGCGCCCTGAACATCGCCGCAACGTACATTGCAGCAATGCGTTCAGGCGACGGATCGAGTACCGGTCTCATGAATCCTTTCGATATCGCTCAAGAGCGTCGATTGCCGGACCCATGGCCGAACTTATTGCCGATTATTCCCCTCTTCTTGAGCATTCCGCCGGATCGAGGAAGCTCTCAATCATCCGCGAGGAGTGCCCGTCTCTCGGATACCCACCATTTGATGAGGTCGAGGCGGCGACCGGACGGAAACTCTTGGTAGAGAGTTGCACCGACCACTCCTGCTCCGCGGAGATTATCGGATTTGAGGTTTATCTGAGTTGAATCGAATGTCTGATAAGAGGCGGTCGTGACGAATCCTCGAATATGGGATTAGGGTGGAGTCAAGTGCAATCCGCGACCGAATTGCTGAGGTAACTGGATATCCCTTGGCGGCGAGATTGCGCCGATGACTGTTCTCCAAGGGACGCTCGACCGGCGGCTGGAAGTGGCCTCGCCCGCGGTGGGAGCGACACGATGAGGCTTGGGAGAAGGGAGTCTCCGATGCTGCTTGGCAATCGCGGTCCTCGGCGGGATGGGGGTCAGAATCCTGGCCGTGCAGCCAAATTTCGCCCTCGAGGTGAGAATCTCGAAGGCAAGATTTTGATGTCTGTCGACCTCGGCAACTCGACCGTGACCAACCCCAATATCGCGACCGCGCCGTTCGGGATCGCGGCGTCGTCGGGGGTCAGCACGCAGGGCGCCGGCTACAGCGTCGCCGATGTCGGTGACGTCAACGGCGACGGCTTCGACGACTTCCTGATCGGCGGCCCTTCGGTCGCCCTGCAAAATAACCGGCTCGTGCTCGGTTCGGGGAGCAATTCGAACGTCTACCTGATGTACGGATCGAGAATCGCCGCGACCACCGGGCAGATCAGCGACTGGTTGCAGCTCAACAACCTCGCCAACGGTTCGAGCGGCAACTTTCGCGTGAGCGACCTCACCCAGCTCGGCAACGCGCAGCAGACCAATCCCATCAACCTGAGCACCGGGTTAGCCTTCTCGGGCATCACCCTGACCACGAGCAATTCCACCGCACAGCTCGGTGCCTCGGTGGCTGCGGCGGGGGTCATCAACGGCTCGAATGCCTTCATCATCGGTGCACCAAACGCGGGCTCCTCGACGGACGTGTCGTCCACCGGCTTCGGCCGGGCCTATCTGGTTTACGCGTCGACCCTGTTCAATACGTCGACGACCCCCCAGACGATCGACCTGGATAATCCCCCCTCGGGATTCAATGTCGTGACCTTCACGACGACGGTGGCGGGATCGAGGCTCGGCTCCTCCGTTGCCGGGCTTGGTAATTTCTTCGTCTCCGGAAACAACGCCGTGGCCATCGGCGCCCCGAATGCCACCGTCGCCGGGCAGGGGGGGCTGGGCGCGGTCTACGCCGTCAGCGGAGCCTCGATCCCCGGGACCACCGGGCAGGTCGTCGTATCGACGTTGGGTCAATCGGGCGGACCTTCCGGGGTGCTCTTCGCGGGTGCCTCCTCGGGAGCCCAGACGGGGACGGCCGTCGCGGGCGCCGGTGACGTCGACGGCGACTCGATCGCAGACCTGTTGATCGGCGCGCCAGGAACTCCGGCCGCCTATCTCGTTTATGGTCGATCCAACTTCAGTGGCTATCTCACCTCAGGGACATCGAATAACGTCACCACGAACTACTTCTCCCTTGCCCAGCTCCAGACCGCCTCGGGGACCGGCACCGCGATCGCGGGGGCCGCATTCACCGGCTCCGGCGACCAGGCCGGATTTGCCGTCAGCACGGCCGGCGACTTCAACGCCGACGGCCTTGCCGACATCCTGGTCGGCTCGCCAGGGTTCAACACCAATGCGGGCCGAGCTACATTGATTTACGGAAGATCAGCTCGGTATTCCGGGGCGTTCCCGCTCGCCTCGCTTCCTTCGACGGTCAGCTCCGTAACCTTCACCGGTACCACCAGCTCGAGCAGCTCGAGCCCGGGGGACCTCGTGGGCTATTCGCTCTCGGCGGTCGGAAAAATCAACTCGGGACAACCGAACCTGATCCTCGTCGGTTCCCCCGGCTTCAACAATGGGGCGGGAGCCGCCTACCTGCTCCCGGGTAATACGAGCCTGACGGGGACCTATGCGCTCTCCACTGCCGAGTCGGCCCCCCTCTCCGGGATCCAGTTCACAGCCTCGAGCCCGGTGTCGGCCACGTCGTCTCCGACATTCTTCGGCTCATCCGTTTCGGGCCGTTTGACAACATCCAGCCAGACCGTGACGGCGGATCGCGATCTGCTGGGCGACTTCATCATCGGTGCCGCCGGTTACTCGGCGACCTCCACCCGCATTCTCGACGGCGGCGCGTTCATCGTCGAGGGTGGATTTCTCTCGGTGCCGATCCCCCCAGCAACCGGAATTTCGACCCAGATCGGGGTTGGGCAGCCGTTCGGTCCCTTCACGGTCAATGCAACTACTCCCGCAGCCCTTGACATCTACGTCTTCAGCACCACCACGACCACCCCGCCGTTTAACCCGGTGACCGACATCGATCCCACCACGATCGTCGTGAATGGTGTCGCTTATCCGAATGCCACGATCACTCAAGACCCGGTTGACGAGAACAACGACGGAATCCCGGATGCGATCATCACGATCACTCCGCGCTCGAATCTGGGATTGACCTCGGCGACCACCTCCCTGACGATCACCGGCAAGACGCTGGCGTCATCGCCCCTCGCGAATCAAACGTTTACGGGTA
>CALKTZ010000880.1 GCA_937997355.1 uncultured Planctomycetales bacterium
TGTTCATGGAAGGTGGACCGAGCCACATCGACACCTTCGATCCCAAGCCCGAGTTGAACCGACTCGCAGGCCAGTCGCTCCCCGCAAGCTTCAAGCCGGTCATCACGCCGATGGGGGAGAGTCGCTCGCCGCTGCTCGCTTCCCGGCGCAAATGGCGGCAACACGGCGAATGCGGGATGTGGGTATCGGATTGGCTGCCGGAAATTGCCACCTGCGCCGACGACCTTGCCGTGATTCGATCCTGCTGGTCGAACGGATTGAACCACGTGGGCGGGGTCACTCAGATGAATACCGGCTCGACCCTCGCGGGGCGTCCCTCGCTCGGGAGCTGGGTGAGTTATGGGTTGGGGACCGAGAATGAGAACCTCCCGGCGTTCGTCGTGATGATGGATGCTCCCGCCGCGATCTCGGGGGGAGGTCGGAACTGGGGGACCGGCTTCATGCCGGCAACCTTCCAGGGGACCCGGATCGGGGGCATGAAGGGGACGGAGCCGATCGCCAATCTGAAAGTCTCCGACGATGTCGGAATCGAACGTCAACGGGGCAAGCTCGCCACGCGCCAGGGGGACTCCGAGCTTGAGGCACGAATCAAGAGCTACGAGCTTGCATTCCGTATGCAGGCCGAGGCTCCCGAAGCCGTTGATATCGCCCAGGAGACCGCGGAAACCCAACGCCTTTACGGCTTGGATGAGCCCGTCACCGAAAACTACGGTCGGCTCTGCCTCCTGGCGAGGCGTCTCGTTGAGCGAGGCGTCCGGTTCGTCCAGCTCTATTCCGGTGCCGGAAGTCGCTGGGATGCCCATTCGGAGATCGAGACCAATCACACCAAGAACTGCCGGTCGATGGACCGGCCGGCGAGGGCTGCTCGATCAGACGCTCGTAATTTGGGGCGGAGAATTCGGCCGAACTCCGATGTCCGAGAAAGGGAACGGCCGCGACCACAACCCCTACGGCTTCACCATGTGGATGGCCGGCGGCGGGGTCAAGCCGGGGGTTGTCCTGGGAAAGACCGACGAGGTCGGCCTCCATGCCATCGAGGATCGGCTCCACGTCCATGACATCCATGCCACGATCCTTCACCTTCTCGGCGCGGATCACACCAAGTTGATTTATCGCCATCAAGGCCGGCCCGAACGACCCACGGTCAACGAAGGGCAGGTCTTCACGAAAATCCTCAAAGCCTGAACCCAGACCATCGTTTGGCGAATTCTCTCCGGTTTTCGGAGACGCGGCCATGGTTGCTGGGGGCCTCGCGCTCCCAAGCGATCCGGTCTGAAGGTCTTGGGATTCATGCAGTTGGTAGGTTGCGAGTACCAAGAAACCGACCGCCCTGCCCCACAATCCGAGCCATTCTCACCCCTGGAAGCTGGGATAGCGGTTGATATTGTCCCCTGTGGTGATGCGGTCGACGGGTCGCTAGAATCGCCTTTGTGCGATGTTGAACACTTGATGAGCAACACAATCTCCAGATCCGGAGGAGGCGTCGATGCGCGTAAGCCGCTGGGCGATCATCGTGGGATTGATCGCGGTTGTTCCGGGGGCGTGGTGGATGCTCGGCGTCGTTCGAGCGGAAGCCGCTTCGACGGCCTCCGGCAAGCCATTGGTCCTGCATGCTCGATCGCGCATCCCGAACCCCAATGACCCCAAAGCCTTCTTGATCAAGGACGAGGTGCTCAACTGGGATCCCGCCAGGACGGCGATCATCATCTGCGACATGTGGAACCAGCACTGGTGCAAGGGGGCGACTCGCCGCGTGGGAGAGATCGCGCCGGCGATGAACGCGACCGTCGCGGCGGCGAGGGCTCAAGGAGTCCTGGTGATCCATGCCCCGAGTAGCTGCATGGAACCCTACAAGGATCATCCCGCGCGGAAGCGGGCGCAAACGGCTCCCAGGGCCGCCGGCACGCCGGCCGAGATCGAGGCGTGGTGCCATAAGATCCCCTCCGAAGAGAAGGGAACCTACCCGGTCGATCAGAATGACGGCGGGTGCGACGACGGGCCGCAATGTCCTCAGGGATCTCCCTGGAAAAGCCAGATTTCAACCATCGAGATCAAGGACGAGGATGCGATCAGCGACTCAGGCCAGGAGATCTGGAATCTCCTGGAAAGCCGAGGCATCACCAACGTCATGCTCGTCGGGGTGCATACGAATATGTGTGTCCTCGGGCGTCCGTTCGGCCTGCGGAACATGGTTCGCCGCGGCAAGAACACAGTCCTGATCCGGGACATGACCGACACGATGTACAACTCCCGGCAATGGCCGTACGTCAACCATATCGAGGGGACGGCCCGAGTCGTCGAGCACATCGAGAAGTTCGTCTGCCCGACGATCGCGTCCACCGATCTCACCGGGGATTCGGCCTTCGCGTTCGAGCCTGACTCACGACCTCGCGCGGTGTTCGTCATCGGCGACGATGAATACAAGACCGAGACGACCCTCCCCAAGTTCGCGGCCCAGGAGCTCGAACCACGAGGGATTCGCTGCACGTTCGCCATCGCCCCCGAGAAGGATAAGAACAACTTCAAGGGGGCCGAGGCGCTGGCCGACGCGGATCTGCTCTTCGTGAGCGCACGCCGACGCGCCCCGACGACCTCGCAGATGGACGCGATTCGCAAGCATATTTCCCTGGGGAAGCCGGTCATCGGCATCCGGACGGCGAGCCATGCGTTCGACACTAAGGGCAAGGCGCCCGCCGGCCACGTCGAATGGCCGACGTTCGACCCCGACGTGCTGGGCGGCCACTACACGGGCCATCACGGCAACGGGATCAAGCCGAAGGTGACGCTCGCCCGGGGGGCCGAGGCGCATCCCATCCTCAAGGGGGTTGCTCTCCCCATCGAGGGGCAAGGCTCGCTCTACAAGACGAGCCCGTTGGCCGCGTCCGCCCGCATGCTCCTGGTGGGAGAGATTCCCGACAAGGCTCCCGAACCGGTCGCCTGGGTCAATGTGACCGAGAAGGGGCGGGTGTTTTATACCTCGCTTGGCCATCCCGGAGACTTCGAAATCCCGGCCTTCCGCCGAATGCTTCGGAATGCCACGTTCTGGGCGTTGAACCGGCCAATTCCGGTCGACGATTCGGCGAAGCCGGTCGACTCGAAAACCGCGGTTCAGAGCGAAGGGAAACCGAAGCTCGACGGCCCGACCGCCGCCGATCGGGCCGTCAAGAACCTGAAAACCCCCGACGATCTCGCGGTCGATCTCGTTCTCTCCGAGCCGGTGGTTCGGCAGCCGGTCCAGATCAGTTTCGACGAACGGGGGAGGCTCTGGGTTGTTCAATATCTCCAATATCCGTTCCCGGCGGGCCTGAAGATGGTGAGCCGGGATTCAGTTTGGCGAGCGGTTTACGACAAGGTTCCTCAGCCGCCACCCCACCATGTGCGAGGGCGCGACAAGATTACGATCCATGAGGACACGAATGGCGACGGAGTGTTCGACACGCACAAGACGTTCGTCGATGGCCTGAACATCGCGACGGCCGTCGCGCGCGGGCGGGGGGGCGTCTGGGTGCTCAATCCCCCCTATCTCCTCTTCTATGCCGATCGAAACAATGATGACGTCCCCGATGGCGATCCCATAGTCCATCTTCAAGGGTTCGGGCTCGAAGATACCCACTCGGTCGTCAATAGCCTGAAATGGGGACCCGACGGTTGGCTCTACGCGGCCCAGGGGTCGACGGTCTCCGGGCACGTCCGGCGCCCCGGCCTCGACGATGCCAGGGAACCGATCCACTCGATGGGGCAGCTCATCTGGCGATACCATCCCGAATCCCGCCGCTATGAAGTTTTCGCCGAGGGGGGGGGCAATGCCTTCGGGGTGGAAATCGATTCCAAGGGACGCATCTTCTCCGGGCACAACGGCGGCGATACCCGAGGCTTCCATTACGTGCAGGGGGGATATTCCCAGAAGGGCTTCGGCAAGCATGGCCCGCTTTCGAACCCCTACACGTTCGGCTATTTCCCGGCCATGAAGCACAACAAGGTCCCTCGGTTCACCCACACCTTCTCGATCTACGAGGCCGAGGCATTGCCCGCCGAATATCGGGGTCGTCTCTTCGGTGTCGCTCCCATGCTCAATCATGTGGTGATGAGCGAGATTCATCCCGATGGCTCGTCGATTCGAACCCAGGACGTCGGCTATGCGATCGCGACGTCCGACACATGGTTCCGGCCCGTCGACATTACGCTCGGACTCGATGGCAATCTCTATGTCGCCGATTGGTACGACCGGCAGGTGAACCACTATCGGAACCACGAAGGACAGATCGACCCGGGCAACGGTCGGATTTACCGTCTTCGAGCGAAGGACTCGAATACGGAAGTGTCGCTCCCTCGCGACCTCGCTTCCCTCCCCCCGGCTTCGCTCGTGAACTTCTTGCTGCATCCCAACCGTGCGGTCCGGCAGACGGCGTTACGATTGATCGGAGATCGCAAGGATGCGTCTCTCATCCCGACCTTGAACCTGATGATCGCGAGCACGACCGGCCAAACGTCGCTCGAATCGCTCTGGGCGTTGTATCAGGTCGGGGGGCTCGATGAACCGACGGCCTTGAAAACGCTCGCGCATTCCAATCCGTACGTCCGCCTCTGGACGGTTCGGCTCCTCGGCGACGACAACCGCGTTTCGCCTTCGGTCTCGGCCAAATTGGTTGAGCTTGCCGCGAAGGAGTTGAACATCGAGGTTCGAAGTCAACTCGCCTGCACCGCCAGGCGGCTTCCGACCGCCGATACCCTGGCGATCGTGCGCCCTCTCCTGGCCCGGAGCGACGATGTCGGCGATATCCATCTCCCCCTGCTCCTCTGGTGGGCCGTCGAGGCGAAAATCGCCAATGAGCCCGAACGAGTGCTGGATCAATTCCGCGATCCCGCGTTCTGGGATTTGCCGATCGTTCGCTCCACCGTCGCGGAACGGACCATGCGCCGGTTCGCCGCGGCCGGATCGCGTAAGGACCTGGCCAATTGTGCCCAACTCCTCGCCATGGCCCCCGGACCGGAACACGTCAAACGGCTGATGGCCGGTTTCGAGGCGGCCTTCACGGGCCGATCGCTCGCCTCGGTTCAACTGCCCGACGAACTCGCCGAGGCGATCGCGAAATACAGCGGCCAATCGGTCCCGCTCGGCTTACGGCAGGGCCGCCCCGAAGCCGTGGGGGAGGCGATTCGCGTGCTGGCGGACGATCACGGCGATAAGGCCCGCCAGCTTCAATATCTCCAGATTCTCGGCGAGATTCGGGTCCCGAACAGCGCCGGAAACCCCGTCCCCGTTTTGCTCAATCTCGCGGGTCATTCGTCGGATAATGCCCTGCGTTCCGCCGCGCTCTCGGCGCTCGCCCGCTATGACGATCCGAAAATCGCCGTCGAAGTGATCAGGGCCTGGGGAACGATGCAGGATGACGTCCTGGCTTCCGCTCAGAATCTGCTCGCCAGTCGCCAGGCGTGGGCGTTGGAATTCCTGAAGGCGATCGAAGCGAAAACGATCGATGCCAAATCTGTCCCTCGCGATGTTGTCGAGAAATTGTTGTTGATGAAGGACGCTCGGGTCGCATCGCTGGCACGCGCCCAGTTCGGAGAAATGACGCCCGCCACCTCGGCCGAGCTTCACTCACAGATCGATACGATGGCCGCCACGATCCGGAGCGGCTCCGGAGTTCCCAAGCCCGGCAAGCAGATCTTCGAGAGCCAGTGTGCCAAGTGTCACACCCTGTTCGGACGGGGTGGAAAGGTCGGCCCCGACCTCACGACCTTTCGCCGCGATGACCTGGATACGATGCTGCTGAGCATCGTGAATCCGAACGCCGAGATCCGCGAAGGGTATTCGAGTTACCTGATCGCCACCGAGGACGGCCGCACCCTGACCGGGGTGCTCGTCGATCAGGACAAGAATGGGGTGGTGATCCGAGGGGCCGACGGGAAAGACCTCGCGCTTCCGCGAAGCGAGATCGCGGAGATGAAAGCGAGCAAGACGTCGATCATGCCCGAAGGGCTCCTGCGAGGGCTGGATAGCCAGCAGGTCCGCGATCTTTTCGCATATCTTCGGACGACTCAGCCGCTGATCGATTGAGGGGCCGATTCCCATTTTTCAAGATGATGGATTTCGACTTGGATTTGCTCAGCCCCGGCCATATCGAAGGCCGAGGCTGAGCGTTTCCGGATTACTTCTTCTCGAAGCTGCCGGCCTTCACGGCCGAGAACTTCTTGGGATCGAGATGCTTCCGCAAGGCGGCATTGACCATCTCGGGGGTGAGCTTGCGGATCTTCTCCTCAAGCTCGGCGTCGTATTTCATCGTCCGATTGAGGTAAAGGTTCTGGCCCAACGTGACCACGAGGGAGGAATCGTTGGTTCGCCCCACCTCTTCCTGACGGAGATAGCCCGCCTTGGCGGCTTCGAGTTCCTTGGCGGTGATGCCATCCTTGAGGAGCTTGGCGACCTCGTCATCGACCCCCTCGACGACCTTCGCGACGTTGATGGGGTTGTAGATGGCCATGATGAGCACGTCGGCCCTGAGGTCGATCGGCGAAGCGACGAAGTGCGAGCCGGCATTGTAGGAGAGCCCCCCCTTCTGCCGCAGCCGATCGCTGATCCGCGACGAGAGTGCGCCTCCTCCCAGGATGAAATTCCCCGCCACCATCGCCGGATAATCGGGGGCGGTGTCGTTCATGGGGAGGAGCGAGCCGGTCAAGAAGATGGCGTTTTCCTTGTCGGGAATTTCGATCGTTTCCCGGCCCGGCTTGATGTCCGGCTGCGCCGGACGGGGGACTCGCTCGAATGGCTTCGGCGCCTTCCAGCCCTCGAAACTCTTCGCGAGGATGGGCAGCACGTCCGATTCTTCGAAGTCCCCCACGATCGCGAGTTCACCCCGCTGTGCCCCGATGAAGTCCTTGTACAACGTCCGGATCTGGTCGATCGTCAGGCCCTTCACCTGCTCGATTTCTTCCTCGATCGTCGCAACGTAGCGGACATCATCCTTGGGATACTGGTTGAGCAGGCGGCGGAACTGCACGAAGGCCCGGCCGATCGGTTCGCTTCGCTGTTGCTCCAGCGCGGCGAGTTCCTCGTGCTTCATGATTTCGAGTTCGGACGCGGGGAGCGTCGGCTCGCGGAGCACCTGGCGCAAAACCTCAAGAACGGCGGGCAGATTGCCGCGCTTGGTGACGATGTTGAAGGTCAGGCTGCCGATGTTGCGCCCCAGCATGGAACCTCCCGCCGGGGTGAGTCGGGCGAAGTTGCGATCCAGCGTGTCCTGGATTTGCTGGCGAGTGAGATTCTTGGTCCCCCGGAGCATCAGGCTCGGGAGGAACTCCGCGGCCTGGACGAACCCCTTGAGCGATTCCGCGGTCCCATAGCGGAGGGTGACGCGCACATTGACCGACCCGCCACGCGTCTTCTTGGGCAGGAGTGCGAGCTTGATCCCCTCGATCGGCTCGGGATGCTTGATCCGGGCCTCGATCGCGAGCGGGGCGACGTCGAATGCCTCGCCCGCCGATTCGACCTTGCGTCCGCGATAGCCGTCGACGAGCTTGGCAATATCGGGGGGCGTCGGGATGGGGGTCCGCTCGGGTTTCGTGGTCGGGACGAAGAAACCGACCGTCCGGTTACTCGACGTGAGATACTGCGCCGCAATCGATTTCACCTGCCCGGGGGTCACCTTCTCCAGTTGATCTCGATTCAGGAAGTAGAGCCGCCAATCCCCTTGCGCGGCCCATTCGCTCAGCTCGATGGCGATCTTGTTCGGATCGGCGGCGGCGAGCTCTCGGTCCTTGAGGATCTTGACGCGGGCGCGATCGATTTCCTCGGTCGTCACTCCGTCGCGGCCGATCTCCTCCAGCACCGACAGCATCGTTTCGCGGACTTTTTCGAGCGGGGCGAGTTCCTTCGTATTCACTTCGGCCAGGATCAAGAGCGCGCCGGGGTCGTGGAAGGCATACGCGAGGACCCCCACCGACGAAGCCTTCTTCGTCTCGACGAGGGCCTTGTAGAGCCTTCCGGAAGGTTCGGAATCGAGGATGTTCGAGAGGATCTCGACCGCCGGGAATTGGTCGTGAGATCCGGCCGGGATGTGGTAGAGCAGCCCCACGAGCCCCACGTCGCCGACGCGGCGCAAGGTCACGGTCCGCTCGCCGTCCTGAGCGGGTTCCTCGGTGTAGGTCTGGGGTAATTTGCGCGTCGGCTTCGGGATCGAGCCGAAGTATTTGGTGATGTAGTCGAGGGCCTTCTTCTCGTCGAACTTCCCGGCGATGACCAGCATGGCATTATCGGGCTGGTAGAATTTCTCGTAGAAGGCCCGGAGGTTATCGACCGGGACTCGCTCGATGTCGGACCTGTTGCCGATCGTCGACTTGCCGTAGTTGTGCCACTCGTAGGCGACGGCCATCATCCGCTGTTCGAGGATATTCTGGGGGGAGTTCTCCCCCATCTCGAACTCGTTGCGGACGACCGAAAACTCGGTCGCCAGGTCCTCGGCGCGAATCCGGCTGTGGATCATCCGGTCGGCTTCCAGCTTGATCGCGAATTCCAGGTTCTCGTCCGAGGCGGTCAGGGTTTCGTAGTAATTGGTGCGGTCGACCCAGGTCGTGCCGTTGAACTCGGCCCCGCGGAGCTTCATGAGGCCGGGGATGTCCGGGTGCGTGGGGGTCCCCTTGAAGAGCATGTGTTCCAGGAGATGGGCCATCCCCGTCTCGCCGTAACCTTCGTTCCGCGAGCCGACGAAGACGGTCAAGTTCACCGTCACCTTGGGACGCGTCGGCTCGGGAAAGAGCAGGATACGCAGTCCATTCTCCAGCCGGTATTCGGTGATCCCCTCGACCGACGTGATTTGCTTGGGGGGGGCCGGTGGTGCCCCCGGCGAAGCGGGAGGCATGCTGAGCAGCGCGAACAACGGGGCCGAGGCCAGCAAGAGCCATCCTCGCACCTCGGGGCGGACAATCCGTTTCATAAAAATTCTCTTCTCAAGCGTGTGTCGACAAGGCTGATTCAGATTCCGACGACGATTCGGGCGGAACTCCGGGATGTCGAGGTCTTCCAGCGTCTGCCGAACTTGCAGGTGCGGAACGACCGCGACATCAGGGTTCAAGATGACCGGATTGAAGACGCTGCTTCTCAAGCGGCTTTTTTCTCGGCCGGCGTATCCGGG
>CALKTZ010000881.1 GCA_937997355.1 uncultured Planctomycetales bacterium
GATCAACCCCCAGCCGAGTTGCAGACCCGCCGCGCCCGAGACGACGATCGCGGTGAGCTCGAATGCGGCATGTCCCGTGACGAACTGAAAAAATCGCGATGCGTGAGGTCCCATGGCCATGTACCCGAAGGTCGTCCCCAGGATGATCGCGTTCGTCAGGAGTTGATAGAGGCTGCCGAGCCCGAAGATCAATCCCCAGGCGAAGCATTGCAGGCCGATCGACGTGTTGTGCTGGATGTAGAAGCCGGTCATCGCCTCGTCGTTCCGCGTGCGACCATCGGACCGAACTTCGCCGATCGGCTCGGAGTACATCTGATCCATGCCGCTCAGGATTTCGTCGCCGAGCATCGTCTGCGCGAAGTTGGGCCGGCTGAATGCCAGGAGGGCGGAGACCAGGAAAGTGCCGAAGAACGTTGCGGCCGCGATTCGAAGGGGGCGGCTATGCCGCAGGCGAGCGGGCGCCTCCTGAAAGAGCATCTGCCAGAAATCTCGCAGGCGAAATCCATGATCCCGATAGACCGCGCTGTGCGCCCGGCCGACCAACGAGTGGAGGAATTCCACGGTATCCCGAGGCAGGTCGTGCGCCTCGGCGAGCATAAGATCGGCGCAGGCCTCGCGGTAGAGCTCTCCGAGCCGCAGGATATCCTCGCCGCTGATGCGTCTGCGCCCGAACCGAGAAAACCGCTTCAAGAGCTCATCCAGCTCTCTCCAGGCGATTTCGCGTTTCTCCAATCGATCCGCCACCCTCATGGAATCTGCTCCCTGCGACGGCGGCGGAATGGACGTTCAGCCGGTTTTCCGCGCGGCCTTCCCGAAAATCTTCCCCTCGCCTTCATTCACCGACCAGGATGCGATGATAGACCGCGCAAAGTACCGTATCCGCGGCAACGTCGTCGCCGATCCCGAGCCAGGCTCGCAGCGGCCGCGCCAATGGCTCCCCCATCTCGGAGCGTCGATTATCGCCGAATCGATGACGATGATGCACGTAATCCGTCAGCGCGCGGGTGAGTTGCGAACCCGCCGCCAATCGAACGGGAAGCCTCGCGATCAGTTTCTGAACCTCCGGCTCCTGCATGCGAAGGATGGCCACTCGCCCCCGCTGCTCTTCCTGAATCACCATGGTCCCCGCCGCGAGATCTCCGAGTCGCTGAAACTTTCGAGTCAGGAACATCGATGTGAAACCGAGCATGTAGCAGCCCAGGATACCGTCCGTGGACCCCACCACATTTCGCAAGATCGCCTGGATGCCGCTGATGGGCACTCCCTGATCGGTCACCACCCGAAGACCCATCAGCGACTTGCCGATCGTGCGGCCGTTGAACGCCCCCTCCAGGAACGCGCCATAACCCCAGCTCAGCAAGAAGTAGGAGACGAAGAACAGCCCGAGACTCGCATCCGAGCCGAGCGTCACAACAATGGCCAGGACGATCGATGCCATCAACAAGGCGACGATGCAGAGCTGGTCGATCAGATAGGCGCAGAATCGTGGAAATGGCCCGGCGAGCGGGAATTCGAAGACGATCCGTTCCGGAGTGACCAGACGTACCCGCGTGTCGAGCGGACCGTCTCCCCGCTCGATGGCCCGAAGGTCGAAGGATGAAGTCATCGCACACCCGAGCCCAGATCGCCCCGGAAATCGCTCAACATCCGAGCACTGATGTTACGCCATGGTGTGGAGATGTCGCAACGCCGAGTTGGAGCACCCCGATGGCCTGGACGTAAGGATCTCTCGGAAATGAAAAGGCCCCATTCTGCCAAAAACAGGATGGGGCCTTGTTCAAAGATAGGTCGGGATTGAGGATCCCATCGGCTCAGCGATTGGGATCGCTGGCTGTGTTGTCGAAGATTGTCCAGACGATGGTCTCCTTGCGGAGCTTGTTAATCAGGGCGATCCGTTCTTTTTGCACCTTCTCCTCGTGGATCGCCTTGCGGATCTGATCCTGAATCTCCTCGAAGGTGACCGGCCCCGCCGCTCGCCGCTTTTCGACGACGACGATGTGAAGGCTGGAAGGTCCTTCGAGTATTCCGCTTACCTGGCCGATCGGCAGCGTGTTGAGCGTCTGGTTGACCGAAGCCACCGTGTAGCTTCCCGGAGAAGTCTCCATCAGCCCACCGGCAGATTTGGTGAGGTTCGGACCGTCGCTTTCCGCCTGTGCCAGCTTGGCGAAGTTCTCTCCGCGACGAAGCCGCTCGACGAGTCTCTGGGCCTTCATGTGGGCTTCCTGCGGGCTCGCGTAGCGGTTGTTCTCGATGAGAATTTCACGCCAGGTGATCGAGGCTGGCCGATGGTTCTCTCGGTCGTTCACGTGCTCCTGGTAATACTTGAGCATCTCCGGAAGCTCGACCTTGAGCTTGTTGCCGATCTTCTGCTGGAGGAATGCCTGGGCGAGGAAATCCTGGCGGTAGGATTCATGGATCGCGTCGAGCGATCGATGATCGGCGGCCATCTTTTCCTTGAGCTCATAGACATTCGCGGCGAAGTACTTCCGGAGCAGGGGGGGAAGCTCCTCCTCGTTCCAGGCTTTCTCTGCGTAGCTCATCAGCGTGTCGAGCATCTTCGGATTCTTGAGGACCCGCTTGGCTTCCTGGGTGAGAAGGCTCCGCTCGATGAGCATCATGAGAATTCCCTTCCCCATCATGTTCAGCTCATCCTTGCTGGGCGGCTGCGGGGAGGGATGCTTCTTGCGAAACTCCTTGACCGCCATGTACAGGTCGTTGAGCGTGATGACTTCCTCGCCGATTCCGGCCGCGGCGCGGGAGGCTTCCTTGACGTTCCGGGACATGGGGGATGTCTTCACCTCGGCGGGAGATGTGGAGACCTGCCGCACGGCCGGATCGATCGTCGAGGGAGCTTGCGCGGTACTCGGGGGTTGGGCCGGGTCGTTGTTCGAGGCCGAAGGGGCTCCCGCCGCATTTTCCGGAAGCGGCGGCAGTTCACTCTCGGAAGGTTCCGGGTCGAGGGCCTCGCCAGCCCCCGTGGCTTGTCCCGATGCCTGAGGGGAAGAATCGGAGGTCTTATTTTCGTTCATCGCCCCATCCGGAAGTTGGGGAAGCCCGAACTCCTCTCCATTCTCATCCCTGGCCTTGCCGACGATCGGAATCGATTCGTCGGCCGCCTCTGC
>CALKTZ010000882.1 GCA_937997355.1 uncultured Planctomycetales bacterium
GGCGTCGATCGAGTAGACGGCCTCGCGGGCCTGGGTGAGGACCTCGAACGCCGCGCGGACTCGGTTGACCGCCGTGGGGCGGTCTCCGGCTTGCCAGGCTTGCGCGCCGAGGAGCGTTTCGCGGGTCAGGCTCTCCAGGTTGAGGGTGTCCGAATGCCCCATGCCGATGGTCAGGTCGCGGAGGAACCAGCGGCCGGTCCCGAGGGCCTGGAAATCGAGCGCGGCGGCGATCGTCGCCTCATCGGGGGAAGTTTCCGGAGTTCCCACCGCGCCCAGCAGTTCCTGAATCGACCGGACCAGGGCGTTGCGGTCGGTTCCCGATTGCAGCGTGATGGGGGTGTTCTCGGACGAATCGGCCTCGCGGGGCACGACTCCCGAGACATTGGACGAAGCGATCACGCGGATCTCCCGATGCCCCGGAGCTGGGGGGGAATCGATCGACTCGACGCGGGGAAGCTCGCGCGCCCGGGCGAGCAAGGAGGGATGCCACAGGGCCGAGACGGCGCACCAGGTGGCGAGGGCTTCCCCGGCATCCTGATTGGCGGGAGGCTCCTTGCCGTTGTGCGGGATCAGGGCGACGAACGACCAGCCGTCGGGATCGGGGACGAATTCCGGGGCCGGCTCGGTGCTGTGTTCCCCTTCGGTTTCGGTGGCGTAGGGATTCTCGTCGACGGCCGGCGGCGGTTCCGGTTCCTGGGAGCCGTCGTAGGCCAGATGGGGAGGAGCGAGGGGGGCTTCGTCGTCCTGCCCGTAGGGAAGCACGTTCATCCGGGTTATGCTCCGAGCGCCGACTTCAGGTCGCGAATCTCGTTCGCGAGGGCCTGAACGGTGGCTTTCAAGGGTTCGATTTCGGCGACCGAGGCGCGGAGGGTTTCGATCTCGGCGCGGAGCGAGGCGACCTCGGTCGACCAGGCGGGGGTCCGTGCCTCGGCCGTCAATTCCGCCCTCGCGGACGAAAGCCGGGCGGGGGGGGCGTCGTCGTCCGTCGGGACCGCCTGATTGGCGATGGCGCGACGGACCTTCTCAAGCTCCTCGGGGGGATAGAGCCCGTGCGAGACGATCACCCCGCGCTTCTGCCCCCGCGGGGTCAGATACGTGATCAGGTCGCGAGTGGCGAGGTTTTCCAGCATCCCCTGGAGGGTAGGCAAGTCCTCGATCGGCTCCATCCGGCTGGCCCTGGCGCGGAGGTCTCCCTCGGTCTGCGGCCCTCGGAGCAAGAGCTCGCCGAGAATCGCCAGCTCCACCTTGTTCACCTTGAGCCAGTCGTAGAGCGTATGCTTCCATCGCGCGACGCGTCCCCCAGCCTCGACGAGGATCGCCGCCCCCTTCTTCCGGAGGCTGTGCAGCGTTTCCTCGACGTCGTCGGCGTCGTAATTCGTGACCGGGTCGCGGTTGGACTTCTGGTTGGAGCCCGAGACGATGGCGGCCACGGTGAGGGGATAATATTCGGGGGTCGTCTTGGCCTTTTCCACCAGAACCCCCAGGACGCGACGTTCGCGAGGGGCGAGGGGGACCCAGCTTCGAGCCGGGGCCGACGAAGGTTCGGGAGAGTGTCCATTCATCGTCAAGCGTGGTCCCGTGACTTGGGGCGCAGGCTTCTCGCCTGCCTCGAAAACGCCGGCGCGAGCAATCGCCCGCCCCTTTGCAAGATTCTAGTCCTTGCCGGACCGTGCCCATCCTAGCCCCCGGTCCGCCGACCGTTCAAGCACTTGCACCACTCGGATTCCCCGCGGCTTCGATGGAGGATCTCTTGTCCGTCTCGATCCTCCATGCGCAAATGGAGCGAATCGCGGAGGCGGAAAACGTCGCGAATTGGGGATGCTCGCAACTGCGGAAGGCTGCACGACCTGGCCTGGTTTTCAAGAAAACGAAACGGACCCTGGAAATGCCGATGTCGCTCGATCGCCGGAAGCTCGTCCTCGTGCTTGCGATGAGTTGGATCGCCTGGACCCTTGACGGACGGCCGACTCGGGGGGCCGACGACTTTGTCTTCCACCATGAGAACGTGATGGGGACCTCCCTGGAGCTGCGTGTTCTCGCGGAGAACAAGGACGCCGCTCGCCGGGCCGAGGATCGAGTTCTCCACGAGATCGACCGCCTGAGCGCCATCTTCAGCGGTTATGATCCTCGCAGCGAATTCGGCCGTTGGCAGGCGAAACCGGATGGCCCCCACGCCATCTCTCCGGAGCTTTTCGAAGTCCTGGACGCCAGCGACCTTTGGCGAGAACGGAGCGAGGGGGCCTTCGATCCTCGGGTTCAGGTCCTTACCGAACTCTGGTCGCGAACCGCGAAGCTGGATCGCTTGCCGACCTCCGACGAGCTTCGGGCCGCGGCCGAACGCATGCGCCAGCCCGCCTGGAAGCTGGACCCAGCCACGCGAACCGCCGAACGGCTGGGGAATTGCCCGCTCAGCCTCAACGCGATCGCGAAGGGGATGATCGTCGAGCGTGCCTGCCAGGCCGCGATCGATCCGAAGCTGGGCGTTCACGGGCTGGCCCTGAATGTCGGTGGGGACCTTCGCGTCGTCGGCGACCTGGTTCAAAGGGTCGGAGTCGTCTCACCGTCGGCCGACTCGGAGTCTTCCGATCCCTTCTCATACCTGGAAATTCGCAACCGGGCGGTCGCCACGAGCGGAAGCTCCCAGCGCGGGCTCTGGATCGGAGGGCGCTGGTACTCGCACATCCTCGACCCCCGCTCCGGCATGCCGGCGGGACGGATCGCCTCTGCGACGGTCATCGCCGAGCGGTCGGCCGATGCCGACGCCCTCGCCACCTGCTTCAACATCCTCGATCCTCCGGCGAGCGTTCGCCTCGCGGAATCGCTCCCGGGGGTTGACTGCATGATCGTGACCAGGGAAGGCGAAACCTTCCGGACCGACGGATGGTCGCGCTACGAGAAGTCACAGCCCGATCCCCCGGCGGCTCAGGCCGTGTTGGCCCAGGCCCCCGCCGGCGATGCCAAGGCCGGCGATGCCAAGGCCGCCGAGGCCGCGAAGCCGAAGCCCTCGGGAACGAAGCCCGACGCCAAGGCCGAATCCGAATCCTGGGGAGACGCGTTCGAGCTCGTCGTCGACTTCGAGATTAATCGCCCGAACACCCCCGGAAGCCGTTATCGGCGGCCC
>CALKTZ010000883.1 GCA_937997355.1 uncultured Planctomycetales bacterium
GGCCACGATGTCGTCGATCTGGGGCTGGGTGATCCCCCAGCGGGCCAGCTTTTCCGCCGAGGCCCGGAGCATCGCCTGCCGATCGTCCTCAAGGGCTCGGGCCGCTTCGGGAGAACGCTCGGGTCGTGCGCCCGTCCGACGCGAGGAGGCGAGCAATTCCTGGATCGCCTGCGAGAGCTCGGGGCTATAAAGCTCGGCGAGCGGTTGGCCGGCCGCCACTTCCTGGCCGTTGTAATTGACGTGGAGCTTCTCGATTCGGGTCTTGCCCGGAATCTTCGATACGATGTTGGCGAGCCTGCGCTCGTCGACCGCAACCGTGCCGACCGTGGTGAGGGTCCTCGCCATCGGGGTATAGCTCACCGACACCGTCTCGATCCCGGCTTGCTCCACGCGAAACGGGGTGAGCTTGATCCGCGCGGTGATCCCTTCGGGGAGCTGTTCCCTGGCCCCCTTCTTCCGTTTTGCCAGGGGCATGCCGCAGATGGGGCATGAGCCCGATTCGGGCTGGATCACCTGGGGGTGCATCGGGCAGAAGTATTCCGTCCCGTCCAGCGAGGCATGGATTTCGGCGGTCGGCCGCATCCACTTGTCGTAGCGGTTCCAGAGCGTATCCCAGTAGGCGAAGAGGAGGCCGGTCCCAGCCATCAGGGCGATGAAACGGAGCCGAAGCTCGACGACCTTGATCACCAGGCGGAACTTTTGCCATCGCGTGAGAGGCTTCGTGAGAGCCGCCTCTTCGGGCGAGGGCGAATTCCGATCGGGCTGGTCCGCCGAATCATGCGGGATCATGGACGCACCCCTTCTTCCACGCCCCGACGTGCTGTGTCGGTATCGGCGTGGGAAATCTCAAACACGCTCGCGAGCGAATCCAGAACTCAGACCGTAAAAGATCGGTTCGACCGCGGGCGGGTGCTGAGAGAACAAGGAAATCAGGAAACGCGCAGCGCAAAGCGACAGTGCGAGCGACGTTAGATCAGGAGGTGTGCGTTCCGCAGAAAGACGGGGGTTTTGAACGAGATGAGGCATGCAGGATACGAGCGAACGGCGGTTTCGCCGAGCGGGGCTGTCCACTCACATTCTGCAACAACCAGCCGGTCGTAATTTTGCCGTTTTTCGGATTTCGTGGAAGAATCCCGGTTTGCGGGTGCTGCGGGAAACCCTGACGTGCATTCGCAAGGGGTTGTCTGGCGGGAAACCGACTCATGAACGGCCCGAATTGGCTTCGTTCGCGCCGTTTGGATCGGCTCAGTCGAAGTCGGCCGGCAGCAGCAAGACGCGATTTCGTTCCAGGAATTCACGCAACATTTACGAGCACAAGGCATTGTGCCGCGTTGAGCGGACTCGGCGAGGCTGCGATCCGACAGCGCAACGGTGGATGCCATCGCCGCCAGGGCGATGAGAGTCAGCCGAAGGTGCCGGGAAAAGAAGCTCATCGGAGCCTTCCACGTCTTTGGATTTCACGATATCGAACGCCCAAATTATAGCGGTTTCCTCATCTCGGACAAGTTGAGTCCTCGGCGCGTGGAATCGTTGTTTTCCCACTTCGATTCATTGGTTTTGTTGGAATAATCCGTGAAATCGGATGATTTTGCCAAAGCGACAAAGGCGGCTTAGCCGATATGTCCAGATGGTTGTGTCGGTCTATTGTGCCGGGCTGCGCGGTGGATCCGCAGAGATAGAGGATGTCCGGGGGACGCTACATGACTCCGCGATGCCGCTTCGTCATGGTCGCCTCGGTCGTGGCCGTGGTTGTTTCCGGTTGCGTTCAGCCGGGGCGTAAGCCGGTTGCGACAAAACCCGATCCCGGGGTGGTTCGGGCCTCGCATCACGCCGAAACAAGCCCGGATATTTCCGATCCCATGATGGCGGTCTACGATCCCGCCCTCGCCCCGCCCTCGGAAGACCTGAAAGGCCCTCAGCCGGTGGACGTGCTCATCCGTCGGGCGCTGGCGGAGAATCGGACGGTCCAGGCCGCCTATCACAATGTCCAATCGTTGCGACATCGGATTCCCCAGGTGACCGCGCTCGACGATCCGATCGCTTCGAATGCCATCGTCTCGATCACCATCG
>CALKTZ010000884.1 GCA_937997355.1 uncultured Planctomycetales bacterium
TGATACCGGACCGGCTTCCGTCTCAAAATCCCAAGACCCTGAACTCACTGCCTTGGTAAGGGGGACGGATGGTTTTTGAGACCTGCGGTCGGTGGTTTCGGCGAGGTCGGGAGACCCACGCCGAACAAGAGAAGGCGTGCCTCAATAGGCGAAAGGGTGGCCGGGGCAAAGTGAGCCCCGCCGGGCGAGCATGCCCCGGAGCCCAACAGCCCCAAGACCGCCCTCAACGCCTCGTCCCGGCATCCCGGGGCACGCGGACGCTTTGCCCCGGCCACCCAACCGTTTTGGCGCGATCGGACGCGATCAAGTCCCCTGCCCCCTTACGTCCGAAACGGAGCCGTCGCCCGCTCCAGGCGGTCGCGAACGGCCGACCATTCGGGCAAGTTGGGGGGCATGAGAACCACGATCAGATCGACGGCCAGGGCATCGAACCGGTGAAGGACTTCGTAGAGTTGTCGGGCGGCTTCTCCCGGCGTATCGAGGCGAACACGGCTCGCGACCCCGCGGCTGTCCACAACGTCGGAAGTTCGCCCCAACTCAAGTAACGCGATACGCCCCGAAAGGGGTAGATCCGCCAGTGACTCCCCCGGCTCGATCCGAATCGCCCGCGTCCTCGGCGCGTAATGGATCGGGAGTTGGCCGGGGCTGGCGAAACCTGATTCACTGGGCCCGATCTTTTCAGCCTCGGCCCGCTCGAAGATTGGGCCGATGACCGCTTCGAGCATCGGTTTCGAAATCGGACCGGGGCGCAGAATCGTGGGATGAGTCGGGTTCGTCAGGTCGACGACGGTCGATTCCAGCCCGACGGCGGCCGGTCCGCTATCGAGGATGAGGTCGATCCGGCCGTCCAGGTCGGCGAGAACATGCTCGGCCCGCGTGGGCGAGATGCGGTTCGAGCGGTTGGCGCTCGGGGCGGCGATCGGGAGGCCGACCGACCGGATCAATTCCCTCGCGACCGGAGGCTCGGGCATTCGGAGCCCCACCGTTTGCCGCCCGGCCGTCACGGCGGTCGGAATCTTCGCCGATTTTGGCAGGACGAGTGTGAGCGGGCCGGGCCAGAAGACATTGGCCAAACGCTGGGCATTCTCCGGCCAGTCGCCGACCAGGTCGCGGGCCTGATCCAGATCAGCGACATGCACAATCAGCGGGTTGTACGATGGCCGCCCCTTGGCGGCGAAGATTCGCGCGACCGAATCGGGGTCGGTCGCCACGGCGCCGAGCCCATAAACGGTTTCGGTTGCGAAGGCCACCAGCCCGCCGCGCCGGAGGACGGCCGACGCCTCCTCGATCACGTCGACCTGGGGTTGATCGCGATCAACAGCGACGACGCGAGTCTGGAGGTTCGGTGGGCACACCTTGAAAGAAACCTACAAGACCGAAGCGAGGCCGATTCCGCCCGACGGTTCAGCTATGATGCTGCTTGCGGGCGGAAATATCGGGGGGGCCTTCCTGGCTCTGTTTTTCGTACTCGCTTCGCAGGTTTTCGTAGAGGGAGGCACGTTTCTCGTAGAGCCGGCGGAGTTTCCGGGGAGGCTTGCGCGCCAGGGCATAGGCGGTGAGGAGCGGCAAGGCGATGGTCGAATCGGTATAGCAGGTGACCGAATCGGGGAGCGTGCGTGGATCGACCTTCCCCCAGGTCATGGCCTCGCTGGCGGTGGCGCCGGAGAGCCCCCCGGTATCGGGGCGGGCATCGGTGATCTGGAGGAAATAATCGTGGCCGCTCTCGCTCAGGCCGAGAACTTCCTGAATTTGGGGCTCGGTCTGGAGCATGAAGTTCTTGGGGCTGCCGCCGCCGAGGATCAACACGCCCGACTTTCCTTCGTTCCGCTTGGCGTCGTACACAATCGCGGCCGTCTCGTTGACGTCGCGGAGCGTGTCGATCTGAAGCTTGCCTCCGGAAAGCTGGAGGGCGGCCAGGTTCATCCCGATCGAGCTGTCAGCCGGGCTCGACGTGAAGATCGGCACGGCCGCTTCGAAAGCGGCGGCCAGCAAGCTCTGCGACGGCCGCTTCAGGGCCTGGTCGCGGCCGTGAAGATAGCGCCCCACCTCGTAGTGGAACTCGGAAGTCCCCATGGATCGGGCGAAGACCTCGTTCTGGATCAGTTCCCGGTAGAAGGCGTCGGTATCCAGCAGGGTCTTGTAATCGAAGATGACGTCGTAGATGCGGATGACGTCGTTCTTTCGAAGCGTGAAGTCGTCGACGTTGGGCCGACTCTGGTGCAACGGCAAATCGAGCGCGAAGTGGGTATCGTGGTAGAGGTTGGCCCCGGTGGAGACGATCCAGTCGACGAACCCAGCCCGGATGAGCGGGATCAGGCAGCTCAGGCCGAGCCCGGCGGGAGTCAAAGCCCCGGAGAGGGTGAGGCCGACCGTGCAGTCCGGCTCCAGGAACTTCTCGGTGAAGACCTGGCAGATTTCCCGGAGCCGACCGCCGTTGTAGCTCGAAAAGGCGCCGTCGATCAAATCGGCGGCGGTCTCCTTGCCCGAGACCGGCGCAGGCGCGATCCGATGCGAGCTGATACTTTCCAGATATCCCATGACTGTCACCTTCGGGATCTCGGGATCAGGGAAGGAGGATCGCCGCGGCCACGACGGTGGTCCACTGGCCGTCCTTGTTGCCGACCGCCGTCTGGGTCACTTCCTTGGTCTTGTAGATCACGTCGGCGATCTTCCAGATCTCGCGCTTCTCGTCCCACGAGCTATCGGGGTTGAACTCGACCCCGAGGACGGTGGCCAGCATTTCCGCGGCGAGGTCCTCGGCGTAGTCGGCCGAGGTCTTGGCGGTCTGGCCGTACGAGTGATGTTCGGAGAGATAACCGAACTGATTCCGATCGCGGGGGATCGCCACGCCGACGCTGGCGGCGACCAGCCGGTTGGGCTCGGCCGTCGCGCTTTCACTCATCACGACGTGGACGATCTGCCCGGGCATCAGGTGCTTGAGCCCTTCCTTGATCGAGATCTCTTCGCAATTCGGCGGAAAGATGCTCGATACGCGGACCAGGTTATAGCAGGCGATCTTGGCATCTCGCAGGGCCAGCTCGAAACTCGTCAGTTTCTCGCGATGGGTCCCTACGCCCTTGGTGAAGAACAGTTTTGTCGGAACGTACATCGGTCGCCAATCACCCTCGTGGACAGCGTCAACGGCCGCGCAGAAAAAAACCCCGGACAGACCGGGGACAAAACGAGCGAGGATGACGGGGCTCGAACCCGCAACCTCCGGCGTGACAGGCCGGTGCTCT
>CALKTZ010000885.1 GCA_937997355.1 uncultured Planctomycetales bacterium
GGGCACGCTCGGCGGCCTCGGCGCGAACTCTGGCGACTCGCTCGGGGTGGGCGACCCAGTCCGCGCGTCGCTCTCGGGCCTCGGCGAAGGTGGCGATGATGGCGTCGGCCAGCCGATTCTTCATCTCCCCATAGCCGATTCCCCCATCGCGGTAGCGTTGCCCAACTTCCGTGAGTTCATCCGCGGGAGCGACCAGTTTGTAGAGCGAGAACAGGGAGCAGGTCTCGGGATTCTTCGGGGCCTCGACCGGGAGGCTGTCGGTCTTGATCCGCTTGACTTTCTTCGTGATCACGGCGGGGTCGTCGAAGATTTCGATCGTGTTGTTGTAGCTCTTGGACATCTTGCGGCCGTCGAGCCCGGGGACCACGGAAACCGCCGGCAAAATGTAGGGCTCGGGAAGTTGGAAAACCTCCTGACCAGCGCCATAGACGCGGTTGAAGCGTTCGGCGATGTCCCTCGTGATTTCGAGGTGTTGCTTCTGGTCCTGGCCGACCGGGACCAACCGGGAATCGTAGAGCAGGATGTCGGCCGCCTGGAGCACGGGATAGGCGAAGAGCCCATGCTCGGCGGGAATCCCCTGCTCCACTTTGTCCTTATAGCTGACGCACTTCTCCAGCCACCCCATGGGGGTGACGGAGGTCAGCAGCCAGGCAAGCTCCACGGTCTCCGGCACGTCGGACTGGACGAAGAGGGTCGCCTTCGCCGGATCGAGGCCGAGCGCCAGCAGGTCGACCATCACGTCGAAGACGTACTTCCGCAGGGTTGACGCATCGCGCACGCTGGTGAGGGCGTGATAGTCGGCAACGAAATAAAACGCCTCGTTCTCCTCCTGGAGTGCGAGGTATTGGCGGATGGCCCCGAAATAGTTGCCGATGTGGAGGGGGCCGGAAGGCTGGATTCCCGAAAGGACACGCATAGGCTCAACTAACTCTTTCGACGAATTCAAATGGTCCCGGACCCGCGAAACGCCGGGGCGGGCGGACACGGACGCATTGTACCAGGAGGGCAAATGCTCGTCCAAACCGAGCCTCAAGCTGCAATTGGCGTGGCTGATTCGGATTGCTACGATGGGCGGGAACCGGTCGACCGGTTGAATCTCAATGCGCGGTGGAAAGGCGGTATCCGTTGTCGACGCAAACTTATGACAATCACGGAGTACGATTCGACTATCCGGCGAGCTGGGAAGTCGAGGTGACCGAGGATGGCGAAGTCGTCTCCGTGGCGGTCTCGATTCCGGATGGACTCGGATTCGTGGTGATCACGACCGACACCGCCTGCCCCGACCCGGCCCTGGCCTCGGCCGAGGCCCTCGAAGCTTTGCGAGAGGAATATCCCAACCTCGACTCGAATCAGGTCATGGAAGTGATCAACGGCCAGACCACCATCGGGCATGACGTGGAATTCTTCACCCTCGACATGACCAACTCGGCCAAAATTCGCTGCTTCCGCACCCCCAGGCGGACCGTCCTTTGCTTCGGCCAGTGGTCGGATCTCGGCCGCGAAGAGACCGGCGATCAGATTCGGGATATCCTCCACTCGATCGAGGAAACCGAGGGCGAAGACGATGAGGAAGTGGAGCCCTTGTATTAACGGCTCGCGGTTTCGGAGCCGGTTTGCAAGAATTTGACGACGCGTTCCCACAACGCGTCCCCCCCCACAGCGATCACGTCGGTATGTCCGGCTTTCGGGATCTCCACAACTTCCGCCGGATGCGGGAACCGGCGAGCCAGGGCTTGGATCGTGTCGAGCGTCGCGAGCGAATCTTCGCTCCCTTGAAGGATCAGAACTGGACAGGCCACCTTCGGGGCCACGTCCGACAGCTTCGGTTGACCGATCCTCACACCGGCTAAACGGCCGGCCCTCCTTAATGCCAGTCGAGCCAACCAGGATGCGCCGGGGAGTCGCTTTGCCCGGAAGATTGCCGTCAAGGCGGCGTGAAGATCGAGCAAGGGGGATTCGAGGATCAATCCCGAGATTTCCGGGAGTGTCGCCGCGCCGCGAGCGGCAATGGCTCCCCCCATGGATCGTCCCCAGAGGGCCACGGGACCGGATGTTGCCGAATTGGACGGCCCGTAGCGTGTTCGAATCGAGTCGAGCCAGATTCCGAGGTCGTCGGCCTCGCGCGCTCCGAACGTTGCGAACGGCCCCCGACTGTCGCCATATCCTCGCGAATCCAGAACGGCGACATTCCATCGGGCAAGGTTAAGCTCGGGCACCCGCACCGCCGCGAACTGCTCCGATGTCTCGCCGAAACCGTGTACGAGGAGGATGGTCCCGATTGGCCCCGGTTCGGTCGTCGCGGGATACCAGCGGCCGGAGAGTCTGGCTCCATCACGGCCCTTCACCTCGATGCGCTCGCCGGGAGGAAGCGACGATGTCGGTTCGGCGGAGTTACTCGAACGATTTGGGGATTGAGGTGGCACGAGCAAGGTCCAGGCTGCGAACTCCACCACGGCGGCAATCGCGACGGCCAAGAGCCCGAGCAAGAATCCGGCGATGCCGGCGAGCCAGCGCCATGCGTTGGATCCGAACTCCGGGAGTCCGGCCCATGCAAAAAGCGATAGCCCGCCAAAAGCCATCGACGAAGACGCATGCGACATACTTTCCATGGGATGTTCGATGGTTCTTCGCACAGTAATCCTCGAACGTTCCCAGGCGAGGCGAAGGGCTCCATCCTTCCATGTTCGATAGATCGGAATACCCCCCTGCTCTTGCTTCGTGAGCAGGTCGACCGAGCCCGGCACGGGGGCGCGCTGGCTGACGAGAATGGCGAGAGGTTTCGCCCAATCGTAGAGCCATTCCGGATTGGCTGTCTTGCCCCCATGATGCGGCGAGAGCATGACGTCGATCGGCGTATCCTCGATCGACCGGGCGACCAGTTCGACCAGGCCGAGTTGTTCAAGGTCGCCGGTCAGGAGCAGACGACGGCCCGAGGATTCGACGTCAAGGACGACGCTCCGGGCGTTGTCGGTCGCTTCCGCACTCCAGTCGGCGGGAGGATGCCAGATCCGGAAGCGGTTATCGCCAACCATCCACGAATCGGGTGCCCCGACCGTTCGAATCGGGATGCCTCGCCCCCGGACCGTCTCGATCAAATGTACGGCGCCGGGATTTTCGGCCCCCCCGAAGCCGGGCGGAATACAGACCTCGTCGATCCTGAAGCGATCCAGGAGGTCGGGAAGGCCATTGTAATGGTCGTCGTCGGCATGGCTGAGAATCACCGAATTGAGCCTCCCGATCCCGCGAGACCAGAGGGCCGGCGCGATCAGGCGACGTCCGACCCTCGGATCTCCCATTCGGCCGCAATCGTACAAATAGGCGGCTCCCGAAGGCGTTTGGATCACCGCCGCCAAACCATGCCCGACCGCGAGCAAATCGGCCTCCAACCGCGCGGGGCGATCGGAGATTTGCGCCAGCGGATATCCCGGCAGGAGCCATACGAACAGCGAGAACCAGATGAGCCGACGCCAGGCGTACCATCGCCGAGAGGTGTCACTCCCTCGTTCCCGAACCAGGACCGATGAGACGAGGGCCACACCCAGGATCGCATAGAATCCGCAGACCCACCATCGCGGAGGCCCCGCGACGAATTGATGCCCCCAGGGGAGTTTTGCGCCTTCGTGAACGATCCAGGTCGTCCAGCGCAGGAGCCGCGAGGTGAGCCACCCGAAAGGGGTGCCCAGCGGAGTCCAGACGGCCGAGAGCCATAGGCACATGCCGCTGGTCCAGATCGCCCAGGAGGTGATGGCGATCAGGGGAATATTAAGCGCGATTCCGATCGGCGACAGGAGGTGAAACCGCAACATGACCAGCGGCAGGGCCGCGAACCAGACGACGATGCTGGTGAGCAACCCCTGATAGAGCCAGAACGCGATGGTTCGCGGGACCTTCTTCCATTTCGGCGCGTATTTGCGTTCGAGCATGTCGAGCGGGGAAGGAGGACCTTCAAAATGATCGCGGATTCTCTGGTGCCCCGCTTCCAGGAAATGGCGGGTTTCGGGGATGAGCCAGACGAGGGTGATGATCGCCAGGAAGGATAGCTGACAGCCGACGTCGAAGAGGTCGCTCGGATTGAGTACCAGGATGACCAGCGCCGCCAGGGCCAGATTATTCATGGTGCTCGACCGTCGGAAGAAGATGATGGCGAAGCAAACGGCGACCGTCATCGAGGCGGAACGGACGACCGAAGGGGTCAGGCCGACCAGGATCGCGTAACCACTGACGGCGAGGATCACAGCCGCCGCCGACCAGCTTCGACTCATCCCGGCCAGGGTAAAGAGCGCGCCGAGGCCGACCGCCAGCACCTGGAGGTGCAGGCCCGAGATCGCCAGGAGATGCGTCGTGCCCGTGAGGATGAAGGCGTCGTTGATATCGTCTTCGATCTCCGCGCGCTGCCCGAGCAGGAGCGCCGAGGCGAGCGGAGCGATTTCCGGATCGAGTGTCGCGACGAGCCTGGAACGGCTCCAGTCGCGGATTGTTCCGAGCCATCGGAAGCGACTTCGATCGTCGCGAGGATCACCGACTCGGAGGCTGGCCGGGTCCTTGACCGACAGGCGAAGCCAGATCCCGTCTTGACGAAGCTCGTCCCGATAATCGAACTCGCCGGGGTTGAGTGGACCGGCGAACTTGGCCAGCGAACCGGCTGCTTCGATCGCCTGGCCCGCCGAGAAGTCGGTTCGGTCTCCGGTCACGTTCATCGAGGCTCGACCGACCGCCGGTCGCCAGGAGTCGCCGTCGCGGATCGAGGCGATTTCGATCACGAAACGGGACCAAACCTTGCCCGGCGGTCCCGCCCCATTGGCCCCGTCGTCCCCGGCGCTCTCCGGTCCCGATTGACGAAGCCCCAGGGCTTCTCGGATCACTCCCCGAATCCAGACCGGCCGAGGCGCATCGGTCATCGACCAGGCGAGGTCGCCGAGCACCAGATCGCCCCGGCGATGATGATGCCAACCGGCTCCCAGAACGAAGAAGAGAACGAGCAGGCTGAACGTGCCGGGACGCTGCCGACGGACCTTCCGAATCGAAATCGCGGACGCGAGGATTCCGAAAGTCGCCCAGCTTGTGGTTTCGACGGCATGGCCGCCATCGACGAGCAGACGATCCAGGACAATTCCCGACGAGACGGCGCCGAGAATCGGGACGAGCGGAGCAACCGGCAATTTCGGACTTGCGGGGGCGCGGACGGACGTTACTCCGATTTCGTGTTCTGCAATCCCTGGGGCTGGTTCACTCATGGAGGGTCGAGAACCGACAGAAAATGGCGCCTTGCGAGGCAAATCGGATTTCAGATTGATATCTTTCGGATCAGGTTTGCCCTGTTCAGGGCCGTGGCGATCGGCGATCCTGAATCAATCGAGTTTTGCGGCCAAGCTCAGGATAGAACTTCCCCGGAGAAATGACCATGGACCACCGCTACCCTTGTGGCGGCTCGAATCGCCGAGATTTTCTGACCGGTGCCATGTCGACCGCTTCAGCGCTTCCCTTGCTCAATGCGGAACAAGCATCGAAGCCGGAACTCCCCAGGGTTTCACATTTCGGTGGGCCGGCCGAGCCTCGGGGAAAGCTCGGGGCGCCGGGGCTTCATCCGGGGCGGGTCGTCGAGGTTCGCAACCCCGCGATGATCAAGGACGGCAAGAAAAATCACGAGGCGATCAAGTCCAGCATGGCGGCCGGCCTGGCCAAGTTGACGGGGAGCCCCGACATCACGGCGGCCTGGCGGACCTTCTTCGAACCCGGCGACGTCGTCGGCATCAAGGTGGTTCCGAACGGCCAGCCCCTGGCCCATTCGTCATTCGAGCTCGTGCTAGAGACGATCGAAGGCTTGAAAT
>CALKTZ010000886.1 GCA_937997355.1 uncultured Planctomycetales bacterium
TTACGGCCGCCCGTAACATTTTCGAAGGAGTCCTCACCTCTTTTTCGACGCGGGCGCGACTGCTATCCTGGCGAATTCATCGAAATGCCGTGCGCACCTTGAAATTCGCGATCGTTATTTCGCCCTTCTTTCGGGACAGGTCCGTCCATGAGTTTGATGACAATCTCGTTATTGATGGCCGCCCTCTGCGCATCTCCGGACGTCGGCAAGCTTGACTTCACCCGGGCGACGATCGTCGAGCGAGGAGCGGGAGCCTCCGCGACGGAAAAGACGGCCGTGCTCGTCCTGATCGAGGAGGCCGAGAAGCGCGCCGGCGTCCGCTGGAGGAGCCGGAGCGGTCTTCCGAATTCGGGTCCGATCATCATCGCGACGGCGAAGCTCGACGGCTTCGAGCCCGCGAAGGAGATCCCCGAAGCCGTGCGCGCGCGGGCGGCCGGGCTGAAGGCCGAGGGGTTCGTGCTGGCCGTCGATCAGCGGGAGGACGGCAGGCCGGTCGCCTGGATCGTCGGGGCCGATGCGCGGGGCTTGCTCTTCGGCGTCGGCAAGCTGCTGCGGATCATGGACATGGCGACGGGGAAAGTTTCGCTCGACGCGCGGACCAACCTGGCCACCTCCCCGGCCTATCCGATCCGCGGGCACCAACTCGGCTACCGGAACCGGGCCAATTCGTGGGACGCCTGGGACGTCGGCCAGTTCGACCAGTACATCCGGGAGCTTGCCATCTTCGGCGCCAACTGCGTCGAGAACATCCCCTTCGAGGACAGCTCGCCGGGGGTCCACATGAAGCTCTCCCGCGACGAGATGAACGTCAAGCTGAGCGAGATTTGCAACCGATACGACCAGGACTACTGGGTCTGGACCCCGGCCGACTTCGACCTGACCGACGCCGGCAAGCGCGCCGCCGCGATCCGGAAACACGAAGCCCTGTACAAGGCGTGTCCCCGGCTCGACGCCGTCTTCTTCCCCGGCGGCGACCCCGGCGACAACCCGGCGAACCTGGTGATCCCCTTCCTGGAGGACGTGGCGGTTCCGCTGGCCAGGCACCATCCGAAGGCGAAGGTGTGGCTCTCGCTCCAGGGATTCAACAAATCCGAGGCGGATTACGTCTACAAGTATCTGGACGAGAAGCAGCCCGACTGGTTCGGCGGGCTCGTCTACGGCCCGAGCAGCCCGCCGCTCCAGGCGAGCCGGAGGCGGCTGAACGCGAAGTACCCGATTCGGCACTATCCGGACATCACGCACAACGTGCGCTGCCAGTTCCCGATCCCGTGGTGGGACCCCGCCCTGGCGTTCACGCTCGGCCGAGAGGCGATCAATCCCCGGCCGCTCCAGTACCAGGCGATCCACAACGCCCTGGCCCCCTACACGGCGGGGTTCCTGTCGTATTCCGACGGGGTCCACGACGACGTCAACAAGGTCCTCTGGAACCTGCTGGCCTGGAATCCGGACACGCCGGTGCGGCAGATCCTCGTCGAATACGCGAACTTCTTCTTCGAGTCGAGCGTCGCCGAGGAGGCCGCCGACGGCATCCTCGCCCTGGAACGGAACTGGCAAGGGCCGCTCCGAGACAACGCCGGGGTCGAAGGCACCTTGGCCATCTGGAACGACCTCGAAAAGAAGGCCCCCACGCTCGCCGGCAACTGGCGATGGCAGATGTGCCTGGTGCGCGCGGTCTACGACTCCTACACCCGCCACCGCCTGCTCCGCGAGGCCGCCCAGGAGGAAGAAGCCCTCGCCAGGCTGGACAAGATCCCCCCCGGCGCCGAGGCCGCGAAGAAGGCCGTTCAGAACGCCCTGGCCGTGCTCAAGCAGGCCGAGACCCGGCCGACCCGCCCCGACCTCCGCAAGCGGATCGAGGAACTGAGCGACGCCCTCTACAAATCGATCGCGCTCCAGTCGAGCATGACGAAGCACAAGGCGAGCGGCGCCGAGCGCGGCTGCTTCCTCGATTTCGTCGATTATCCGCTCAACAACCGCTGGTGGCTCGAAGACGAGTTCCAGGCGATCGGCAAGCTCGCCTCGGATGACGAGCGACGGGCCCGGCTGGAAGTGCTCCGCGCCTGGGAACATCCCGGCCCCGGCAGCTTCTACGACAACGTGGGAGATCCCTCGAAGTCGACTCATGTCGTCCTCGGCGACGTCTCGAACGTCGGCGAGAGCCTGGCCCACACGCCGATTCCGGAAATCCTCTGGTGGGAGGACGGCTCCAGCCGCAAGAAGCCGGCCTGGATGAGCATCATGAACTGGCCGATCGCCATGCGATACAACGGCCTGGACCCCGACGGGACGTACGTCATCCGGACCACCGGCAACCGGGAATGCCGCCTCTCCATCGATGGCGAGCGAATCCAGCCGACCCTCGACAACCAGGGAGTCGGCGAGTTCAAGGAGTTCCCGGTCCCCAAGAAACACCTGGCCGACCGGGAGATCACCCTCACCTTCGAACGCCCCGATGAACGCCACCTCAACTGGCGCGTCCAGTCGCGGCTCTCCGAGCTCTGGCTGATCAAGAAGTGAGTTCGTGCGGCGAGGGCGAGTCGGGAGCCCCGCGCCGTCTTCGCAAGCCGGAGCGAAAACGGGACTGGCTCGCCGGTACTCCGCGAGCCAGTGCAAACAGCAACGATCGGGAGACCCGCGCCGAACAGAGAAACAAAGAAACAGTTAAGGCTCATGATGGATTCCGAGGTGATGGCGCGAACAGGTTGTTCGTCCCGGTAAGAAATCGGGCCGGGTGGCCGGGGCAACGCGTCCGCGTGCCCCGGGGAGCAAGGCCGCGGCTGTCGGGACTATCGGACATCCGGGGCATGCTCGCCCGAATTGGGCTCGCGTTGCCCCGGCCACCCTTCGCCCGCGGATACCGGGCAGCAATCCGAAGCATCACCCCGGAATCCATCATGAGCCACGGTTAAAATGAGATCGACTCAAGGCGCCCGCCCCAGCCGGCCGATGAAAATGAAACAGTGGGGTCTCGCGATGCCGGGTTGATCCCCTCGGCATCAATGAGAGTCCGGGACGATGTAGCCGCACCCCTGACCTTGACAGGAATCACGACTCGGGTAGAGTCGCACCTCGATCATGTCCGCCAATTCTCAAGAGGGTCTGGAACCAGGCACTGACGCGGCTTCGGGCCTTCCCGCGGTCCATCGCTCGGTCCTCTTGAACGAGGTCCTGGAGTGGCTGGCCCCCCGGGAGGGAGACGTGATGGTCGATGGCACCGTCGGTGCCGGAGGTCATGCGGCGGCCCTGGCCCGCCGGGTCGGACCGCTCGGGAGGATCGTCGGACTCGATCGCGACCCATCGATGCTCGCGCTGGCGGCCCAGGCCGTCCGCGGGCTGCCGGTCACCCTGGTCCATGCGCCTTACAGCGACATGGGAGAGGTGCTCGGCGGGCTGGAAATCCCGGCCGTGCGGGGAATCCTGCTCGACCTGGGGCTCTCGTCGGACCAGCTCGCCTGGGCCGATCGGGGGTTCAGCTTCGCCGCCGATGGGCCGCTCGACATGCGGTTCGACCAGGAGGGGCAAGGGCCGACGGCCGCCGACCTCGTGAACTCCCTGGGGGCCGAGGAACTGGCCAATCTGATCTTCGAATTGGGGGAAGAACGGTTCAGCCGAAGGATCGCGCGCCGAATCGTCGAATCGAGGAGGACCGAGCCGATCCGGACCACGCGTCAGCTCGCCGAGCTGATCCGCCAGAGCGTCCCCGCGACGTACCGGCGAGGCCCGATCGATCCCTCGACCCGCACCTTTCAGGCGCTGCGGATCGCGGTCAATGACGAGCTGAAACGCCTCGACGCGTTGCTCGAAGCTCTCCCCGAATTGCTGGCCCCCGATGGTCGCGTCGCGATCATCAGCTTCCACTCGCTGGAGGACCGGCGGGTGAAGTGGGCGTTCCGCAACGATCCCAGGCTCACGGTCCTCACCAAAAAAGTCCTGACCGCGACGGACCAGGAAGTGGCCGTCAATCCCCGCGCCCGAAGCGCCAAGATGAGGGTTGCCCAGCGATGTCCGAACCAGGCTGGACCCAACACGAACACGAACCGTCGGAAGCCGAGCTGATCGCGAACGCGGAGGCCGAGGCGAGCGCGGAGGCCGAGGAACACGGCTACCCGGTCGATGACTCCGTGGACGCCCTCGCCGAATCGGTCGCGGCCGATTCGGATTCGCCCGAGGACGACGAGGACGAAGGGGCCGAGACCGAGGACGAAGCCGGCCAGTCCGCCGCCTCGCGCGCCCAGGCCCTCCTCTCGGGGCTCGGCAAGGGGGCCTCGCTCGCCCGGAGGGGGTTGGGTCGCATGAGCCCCCGCACCCGCCTCGGCGTCGCCTCCGGCCTCTCGATTCTCGCACTGGCCGGTGTGTTCGCCACGAGGGGCACGGGCAAGTTCGCCCCGATGAACATGCTCGGCGGCGAGTCGTCGAAGCCCGAGGCGTCCAAACCCGACGGCCCCAAGGACAAGCCCCCCGAGGTCGCGCAATCGAAGGAACCCGGCAAGCCGGAAGACAAGGAAAAGAAGAAGGACAAAGACAAGAAGGACAAGGGCGAGGCGAAGCCGACGGAGGTCGCCTCTGCCCCTCCGATCCCTCCCCCGGCCGAAGCCAAATCGGGAGGGGCTGAGCCCAAGCCGCCGACCGATCCCCCGGCGGAGAAGCCGCCGGCCCTGGACGATGTTTCCGACCCGGGAACAATCCTGACCGCCAATCTCGATCCCGCCTCCAAGGAGAAGGGGAAATTGGATCCGGAGCCCCCGCTCCCCGGTTCGGGCACGGCCGAGCCCGCGCCGAAATCCCCGGAACCCGCGCCGAAGCCCTCGGAGGAACCGGGATTGCCGGGGTTGCCCCCGGTCGCCGCGCTCGAAGAGCACGCCGAACCGCCCCCCCCCGGAGACGCCAAGGCACCCGTCCTGGGGACGGACGCCCCCCCTCCGGGAATCACGGCCGCGTCGCCGACGCCCCCTCCCGAGGCGACGCCCCCGGCGATCGAGCCCAAGCCGCCGATCCTCGGCAACGACCTGGACCAGGTTCCCGCGCAGCCGAAAGCC
>CALKTZ010000887.1 GCA_937997355.1 uncultured Planctomycetales bacterium
ATCATCCTCACCGCCCATGGCCATCCGAACCTGATCGATCAGGCCGTCGAGGACGGCGTGATCACGTACATGCTCAAGCCGGCGACGAGCCCGAGCCTCCACGCGGCCATCCAGCTCGCCGTGGCGCGTGCCCGCGAACTGAAGGGGCTGCAATCCGACGTGTCCCAGCTCAAGGTCGCCCTGCGCGAGCGGAAGCTGATCGAGCGCGCCAAGGGGATCCTCATGACGCGGCGGCAGATGAGCGAGAGCGAGGCGTTTCGCCTGCTCCAACGCCAGAGCCAGGATCGCAGGATGGCCATGGCCAAACTCGCGGAATCGATCATCCAGGCCGACGAATTGCTCGAATCGGCCGATCAGGGGCCCCCGCCCCTCCGTTCCCCCAGGAGGTCTTCGGAATTTTCTCACGGAGAATAGGATCTGGCAGGTTGACGTTCGCCTTGAGACCCGATAGTCTCAGGGGGCTACCTTTTTCCCCTTGGCCGGAGCCGCTGAAACTCCGGTTACCCTGTGTTCTAAACCATCGCTGAGTCGCTACCGGGAACATGGATGGCGCGATCGAATCCTTGACTCCTTCAATTCTCAACGGATTCGATCGATCCCGTACCTTCGTTCTCGATTTCTCGGGATCGAAGGACTGTCTCCACCCATTGGTCCGGCAATCAATTCAAATCAATTGATTGCGATTGGTGCATTGAAGATCAAGTGGGGGACTGGCATGATTTTTCAAGATTCCAGCTCCGAACTCAACTCCATTCTCAAGCAACCCAACCTCGGGCTCGGCAGGAATGACCTCGAGGTTGCCGAGTATTTGACGGTTCACATCAACCGAGTTGCGAATGGTCGCATCCGCGATCTTCGCGTCGTGTACTCGGGCGATTCCATTGTCCTTCAAGGACGATCCCGGACTTATCACGCCAAGCAATTGGCGCATCAGGCCGTCCTCGATCTGACCGATGGATTTCCGCTCCTGGCCAATCAGATCGTGGTCGCCTGATTCCTGGATCAAGACGACCGCAAAATCGGTTTCATGACGCCTCGCTTCCTCGCCACATCCTTCCCGATGCGCCGACTCCGAGAGGTTCGTTCCTCGTTTCGATGAGTGAAGGATCGCTCAAGCCATGAGTTTACACCAAGCGCCGACTCCGGCTATTCAGGAAGGATGTGGCCGTGTGCTGTTGCACCGGGACGAGCTGAGGTCAATCCTCTCGAGCCTTTCGCACGAGCTGTGTCGCCCCTTGATCTCCCTCCGGGCGGGATTCGATCTGCTGCTCGAACCGTCCGGAGACGAGAATTCGCGCGATCAGGAGCACCACCTGCGAACGATGGTCTCCCTCTGCGACGACCTCCTTCGTCTCACGCACAGCTACCTCGACTATGCCGGCATGGTCCAGGGAAACCGCCCGGTCGCCTGGGGGACCTATTCCCTGGGTGCATTGTTCGCCGAAATCGAATCTCAGTTTGCCCCGCTTGCGCTTCAGCGGGGCATTTCATGGCAAATCCTTCCCGACGATCCCGACGCCCAGATCGTCACCGACGCATCCCGCTGTCAGCAGATCCTCGGCAACCTGGCGTCGAACGCGCTGAAATTCACGGAGTCCGGCGGCGACGTGAAGATCCGGGGACGCGCGGATCGCGACTCCTGGTCCGTTTCCATCGCCGATACGGGGGCGGGGATTCCTCCCGAATCGCTCGGGAAGGTCTTCGAGCCCTTCTATCGGCTCATCCGCGACGAGAACGCCGGAATCGAAGGGAATGGGTTGGGACTGGCCATCTGCCGCGAGCTTGTCGAACAGCTTCGCGGCAAGATCGAGCTGGAATCCTCGATCGGACGGGGGACGACGGTGATGGTTCGGTTCCCGCGAACCACGGGACCGTCCTCGCCGGGTCCCGTTCAACGCCGGTCCCGGTCACGCCCTCGGACGAAATCGTCCCGAGGGTTCGTCTCGATCGGTTGACCAGGAACGGGCCTGACGCCCGCGTCGCGTGAGATCGCGGTTTCCGGTGCGGCGCTCAATGCTCGTCCGCGGTCTTCCCTTCACCCAGGGAAACCCCTGTTTCCTCGGCCTGAGGCATCAACAAGGAAAGCCCGATCGCCTCCTGGGGGGGCTCGATCGAGAGCCGAACGAGCGTCCCGGTCGGCTGGCCGACGATCGAGAGCGCACCCTGATGCCGTCGCCAGATCCCCCTCGCGATCGCCAGGCCAACGCCGGTATGCCCCGTCTTCGTCGTGAAGAAGGGTTCGAGGGCACGCCCCTGATCTTCCCGCGACATCCCCGCACCCGAGTCCCGGATGTCGATGACGATCCAGTTTTGCTTGTCGAGATAGGTCCGAATCGAGATGACGCCCGAGCCGTCCGGCAAGGATTCGTGAGCATTCCGGAGCACCTCGCGGAAGGCGATCGCGAGCTGGCGGATATCCCCCAGGATGCATGGGATCGGGTCGAGGTGAAGCCGCCAAGCGATCTCGCCATCCCCGAGGGCGCCTTCAAGCTCGATCACATCCATGATCAAGGCATTCAGGTCGACCGGCAAGCGCACCCGATCCTCCCGATCCTCCGCCACATCGGTATTCCGATGGCTGAAGTCGATCAGACGCCTTGTGACCGTCGAGGCGTCCAGGGCGTTCCGAACGATCGAATCGACAAGCTCCAGGAGTTCGTCGCGATCGATGGGTTGATCGGCGTGCCCGTTGAGATGAATGCGGAGCAATTCGGCGCTGCTGACAATCGCGCTGAAGGAGTTGATCACCTGATGCCCGATCGTCGCGGAGACGTGGCCCAGTGTCTGAAGCCGGTTCCGACCGTCGGCGGAGACATTTCGTCCCATCGGTGCCCCCTCGAAGATTGGCAATTGGGAAAGAAGGGAGAATCCTGGTATTCGGACAGACGTGAAGAAGGCCAGA
>CALKTZ010000888.1 GCA_937997355.1 uncultured Planctomycetales bacterium
ACCGACGACCGATCGAGCCGATCGACGATGCGGAAATCCTCGGCGAACGATTGCGCCGCTACGCCCTGGGCTTCACCGCGGCATTGCTCACCGCGCGAGCCTACTGGCCGAGCGAGCCGGAGATCCGCAACGGGGCCGGATCGGGGCTCACCTGGATTCTTCTCCTCCTGTTCGCCGCCGCGCTGGGGATCATCTCGGCGATCGTCGGCGGGCGGCTGCGCCTCCGTTTCTCGTGGACCGACCTCGCGGTCATCATCCTGGTCGTCCTGGTGGCCCTGAGCTCAACCCACGCGATCGACCGGCGTCCCGCGATCAATCTGGCCTGGGAGTGGATCGGGCTGGGGATCGCCTATCTCCTGGTGCGCAACCTGCCGAGAAGCCGCGAGGAGTCGACCGGCCTGGCGGAAGTCCTCGTCGCGACGGCATCGGCCGTTTCGCTTTACGGGCTCTATCAGAGCAAGTACGAGATCCATGCCCTCCGCGAAGCCTTCTTGCGCAATCCGTTGCGGATGCTCGAACAGGCCGGCGTGGCCCCGGGCTCTCCGGGTGAGGTTTTATTTCGCGACCGCCTCTTCGGCTCCGACGAGATCTGGTCCACGTTCGGCCTGGCCAATTCCCTCGCGGGCTTCCTGGTGGGTCCGCTCGTCATCCTCCTGGGCCTCATCCTGGCGAGCCTCGCCCGCCGCGACAGCCTCGGCGCCCGGATCATCACCGTCGCGAAGGCGACGGTGCCGGCATTGTTGATCGGCGTCTGCCTCCTTTTAACCAAGAGCCGGAGCGCCTGGCTCGGCCTGATCGGCGGGATGATCGTCCTGGCCTGGCAGGCGAGGCGCGTCGTCCCGCGCAAGACCCTGGTCGCCACTTGCCTGGCCGGCCTGGGCATCGGCGTCCTGTTCCTGGTCGCGGGCTTCGCAATCGGGCGGATCGATCGCGAAGTATTCACGCAGGCTGAGAAGTCCCTCCGCTTCCGGGAGGAATTCTGGCGAGGGACCTGGGGCGTGATCACCGACGGCGGAACAACCCTCGGCAAAATCTTGAGTGCGCCCACATTCTGGCTCGGGGTCGGGCCGGGGAATTTCGGCCCTTACTACCTCCTCCACAAGCTCCCCCAGGCCAGCGAGGAGATTCAAGATCCCCACAACATGATCCTGGAGGTGTGGGCGACGGCCGGTATTTGGGCGTTGCTCGCGCTCCTGGCGGCGCTGGGCCTGGGTCTCTGGAACACGCTGGGGCCGGCCCGGGAAATGCCTCGGAGCGAACCCTTGCCGGATGAAGACCGAAAAGATCCCCCGACGAATGACCATGCGGCCCCTCCCCTCTGGGTGCTCGTGGGGTCGGGATTCGGCTGGGTCCTGGTCGTCGCGATGGGCGAGTTGAACCCATTCGTCGGCGATCTCTTCGCGCGTTGGCTGCTGCTGGGCGTGGGCTGGCTGGGAACGGTCCTCCTCTGCCGGTCGCTCTGGCGTCGCACTCATGGATCGGCGGCGCTCCTGGGGGCGGGGGCCGTCGCGATCATGATCAACCTGCTCGCGGCCGGCGGGATCGGGATTCCCACGGTCGCGTTGAGTCTCTGGATGATGCTGGCGATCGGCCAGAACCTCCGCGACGACCGGCCTTGCAGCGAGCTTCGATCCGTGGGCCGGCGCACCTCCGGAGCAACGGCGCTCAGTGTCTGGGCGGCGGTCGTCGGCCTGTTTTTCGGCGCCGTGGTCCCCTTCTGGAATTCCGAGGCGGCGATCGCCTCGGCGGATGCGGCCCTCGAATCCGAGATGAACCCGAACTTTACCGGGGCCGAGGCCGCGCTCGAGCGAGCGATCAAATCCGATCAATATAGCTCCCGCCCCTGGCGCAAGCTCGCCGGGCTTTACATGAGGGTCTGGCAGGAGCGGGGCCAGAAGCCGGACGACCTCCGCTGGAAGCAGGTCCCCATCACATTGCTGATGGCGGTCTCATTCCCGCGTAATCCGAACGTCTGGAGCCTCCACGCCGAGCGAGCGGCCGTCATGAACTCGCTCCTGAAGCTGGTCGGTCCCAGCCTCGAACCGCTCGAGAAGATTCAATACCTCGGCAACATCGTGGAGGCTTCTCGAACCGCGAGCCGCCTCTATCCGACCAACGCCACGCTCCACGCCCGGCTCGCCCTGGCCAGCGCGGAAATCTCCATGTTCGCCGACGCGGCATCCGAGGCGACCGAAGCACTCCGGCTCGATGAACTCACCCCCCACCTGGACAAGAAGCTTCCCGACGACTTGCGGACGCTCCTCCGGAAGCAACTCCCCGCATGGAAGCAAAAAGCCGAGGAAATGCCCCTCGGCGTCAAGCCGTAGCAGCGCCGCTCGTTTCAACGGACCGGGCCTCCCCCCGCGGGCCGCGTTTGATACGTGCGCAGATAGTCTCGATACGCGGGATCCAGTTTCCTCGACACTCCCGGGGCGAAGGGATAGGCGGGCATGGTCCGCCAGGGGAGAGGCCCCACCCGATCGCTCCCGGCCGTGAAGGGATCGGCATCCTTGCAATAGCCGACCGTCCGCAGCACGTAGGTGCGTATCCATCCCTCGGGGAGCGCGGGGAGGGCCTGGGCGTCGAACTCGACCCGCGCCTCGTCGCCGGGGCCGACCAGGCAGAGCCGGTCATCATCGGCCCGCAGCAGATCGGCCACGTCGCCGAACCGCGTCAAGGTCCCCGCCATACGCGCCAATGGCGCGGGGTCGACGTAGTCGTAATCGTAGAGGAGCGGCAGCCGGCCATCGGGCGAAACCTCCCGCGTGTAGCCGCGAGGGGCAAGGACCGCCCGCGCGACCGGGAGTTGCGAAATTCGGAGCGACTCCCGGGCCGCCCGATCCGGCGCCATGACGAACGCCTGGTCGTAGTAACATTCCATGTTGGTTCCGATCCGGAGCACGCAACGGCCCCCCATCAGCTTGCCGGTCAATTCCAGCGTGGTCATTCGGGGGAGCCCGGCCGGATAGCCCGCGTTGGGCTCGATCAGTTCCCAGGTGCCGTCATCCTTTTGCCGTTCGATGCTCGGGGGACGGAGCGTATGCCCGGCCGTGGCCGCCGCGTAGTTGGTCTGCGAATAGGGATATTCGACCCATCCCGCCAGGCAGAGGACCAGCCGATCCTCCGGTTTGAAACGGCTGAGGCGATCGCCGAAATCGAGGATGATCCCGTGGTCCTCGGCGTAGCCGACCCAGCCATCGAGCTTGCGGAAGTTGTCGACGGTCCGACGGTCCCATTCCTTCAAGGTTTCGGTCATGTCCCACCCCTTGAGGTCGGTCGCCTTGACCGGGAAGACGTCGGCCTTCCACGCCAGGACTTCGCCGGTCGGCCGAGGACCGGCGGGGGCGAATCGCTCGTCGGGGAGCGTCGAGACTCCGGGGGGCCGATCGACCACATCGAGCCGGAGATGATCGAGATAGGCGACCTCGTCCATCGGCTCCGTGATCGACATGCGGAACACGCCGTCAGCCGCCTGAAGCTGCTCGGAGGTGATGGCGATCGATTCGTCGCGGTCGGGCTCCCCGTAGACCCCGGGTGCCACGAGATAGCCGAGCCCGCCGCCGCCGAGGAAATCGCCAAGGCACACGAACCTCGCGCCGTTCCACGTGAAAAGTACCGGGCAACTCCCGGTCTTGCGGTTGTTCTCCGCCAGGGGTTTCAGTTGGTTTCCCGACACATTCAATTCGCACTGCATCACGCCGTCGGGCCATCGGATGTGGACCAGCTCGGCCGCATCCCGAGTCCCGAGCCCGAGCACGACCGGGCCGATCGATTGGCCCAGCCCCGAGTTCTGGGTCGTGTGGTCGTAGCTGACGTGGACCCCCTGCCCCTCGACGAGCAGCTTCGCGCCGATCGCGTGCGAGTTCGTCCGCATCAGCTGGGGCTTCACCCCCCAGTGGCCGCCGAGTTGGAAGGCCAGCCAGTGATTGCCGTTGCCGAGGTTTCGCGAAAGCTCGGGAGGATGGCCGGGGCGGCACGCGACGAGATCCGGGAGCGGATCGCCGACGAGGTCGATCCCGAGGAGACCATCGAGCGACGGGTCGTCAAACCTGGCGAGGAGTCCTTTCGATTCGAGCCGATCGACGCCATTCCGCAGCCAGGACGGCCCCTCCGATTGGGCCGACTTCGGGAGCGGCAGCCCCAGCAAATCGAGGCGGCCGTCGAGATCGAGGTCGACCGCCTGGGCCGTTCGCCACGCCCCCGCGTTGCTCGGCCAGGCTTCGAATCGCAACGCGGCCGGTTCCGAGCCGGTCCGGTCGGTCACGTTGCGCCAGGCGGCAACCTTGCCTCGCTCCAGGGGGACGATCAGATCGGGACGGCCGTCCGAATCCAGATCCATCGTCAGGAGTCCGTTGACGGCTTCCATCCCCTTGAGATCCGCGAGCGTTGCTTGATGGAACTTGCCCAGGCGATCATTCAGCACCACCACCGGCGCGGTTCCATCGGCGGAGAGGATGAGGTCGAGGTCGCGGTCTCCGTCGAAGTCCGTGACGGCGAGCCCGGTATGCGGTTGGCTCCCGCCTTGCAAGGCTTCGGCATCGGGCCAGGGGGAGAGCGCGATCGAAAGCCCCGCCTTCGCGGAAACCCCCGCGCCGGCAACCGCCAGCGGTGCCCAGGCCGGGGCAGGACTTCCCGAGATCGGCTCGGGCTTGCCGTCATTCCGGTAGACGGTATTCGGCATCCCCGGAGGGCGTTTCTCGCCCGAGAACGCTTCGGCGGCCTTCTCCGCGTCGCAGTAGTTCACCACATACAGATCCAGGTCGCCGTCCTGATCCAGATCGATCCATCGCGCCGAGAGCGAGAGAGCCGGGGTTCCGCTCGGCTTGAGCGAGGCGGAAATATCCTCGAAGCCCTTGCCGGCCTTGTTCCGCAGGAGCCGATTGGCGCCGACCCCCGTCAGGAAAAGATCGACATGCTGGTCGGCGTCGAAGTCGGCGGCGGCCACCCCGAGGCTCCCCCGGTCGGGCGGGAGGCCGAACGACGCCGAGGCGTCCTCGAAGGTCCCCTCCCCCTTGTTGAGCAGCAAGGCATCGCGAACTCCCTTGGGGCCGACGACCGCCGAGGCGAGGTAGAGATCGAGCTTGCCGTCGCGGTCCGCGTCGAACGCGGCAATCGCCGCGCCGAACCGATCGCGCGCCCGGCCAATCACCGCGAGGCTGGGCGTTCCGGAAAAGTCCTTCGGCTCGACCCAGCGTTCGCCGGTGGCCAGGCCGACTTTCAACGGCACCGGCGTCTCGAAACGAGGGGCCGCCGGTGGCGCTTCACCCCCAGACTTGCCAGCCGAGAACGGGTTGATGATCGAGGCATAACGCCCCATCTCGCCGTAGACCTTCTCCGCCGAGTTACCGGGTCCCGGCACGGGAAACGGCCGATCGGGGTTGATCTCGCGCCAACGGTCGAGCAACTCCTTCTGCTTCTCGGGCTTCCCGGCGAGCCGATAGGCGAACGAGAGCTTGTAAATCGCCGGGGTGAGATAGGGGTCGCATTCGAGGGCCTTCGTGAGCAGCCGGATCTGCTCCTGCGCCGGATCGGCCCCAGACTGGCCGGGGGCGTTCCCGGTATTCGCGATCGTGCTCGCCATCCAGTACCACGAGGAGGCGTCGCTCGGGTCGAGCTCGGCGACTCGCCGGAAATGCTGATGGGCCTGCGCGAGATCCCCCTGCTGCTCCAGGATGACGCCGAGGCAATAGTGCGCGTGCCGATTCTCGGGATCTCGCTCGATCACTTCGTTCAGGAGCGTCATGGCTTCCTCGAAGTTCGTCGGCTCGGCCTGCCCCCCCCCGCCCCCTCGATCGTTCTTCGCGGATTTCGTGCCGGTGTCGTTGAGCAGGGCGATCGCCAGATTGATCGACCCGGGAATCCAGCCCGACGCGAGACGATGGATCTCGCGGAACTCGGCGGCGGCATCGCGATAGCGATATTGCTCCATCATGCCGAGCCCCCGGTAGAGGGCCGACATCACCGGCTCCAACGCCGTGGCCGGGATCTCGTTGCGCGGCGGTTCGGGAGCGGTCGAAACGGCCGGGGCATCCGGCTTCGCCGTCGTTTTCGGGGCCGCGTCCGGCACCGAGCCGGACGGGCCGCAATCGAGGGAGGACAGCAGGACGATCGGCAGGCCGACGAGCGCAAACAGCCTCGATCGGCGGGAGCATCGACAACGCATGGACGAGGGCCTCGAACGGCGAGTGACGGGAACGTCGGATGTCCCTCGGCCAATCAATTCAACCCGAATGATGGCGAGGCACATGAATCGGCCGAGTGTAGAGCGCAGTATACGCCTCGGCGCGGAGGTGAGAAAGCAGATGATGGCCTCGCCGCCGCTCCCGTTCGTGCCTGAGCGCGGCGAGGTCGATCGGCGCCACGACGATCTTCTCGCCCGGCCCGGGATCGGCCTGCGCCAGGATGCGGCCGTCGTAGTCGACGGCCATGCTCCCCCCCGGCCATGAGAACGGCGGATAGTTCTTCGCGGCCGCCCCCTGATTTGCAGCCACGACGTAGGCCATGTTTTCCACGGCCCGGGCGCGATTGAACAGCGTCCACCAGTCGAGCGGAGGGGTGGCTCCCCACGGGTCCATGTAGGCCGAGACGCGGACGAGCACCTCCGCCCCGCCGAGCGCCAGGGCGCGGGTTGCTTCGGGGAAGAGCCAGTCGTAGCAGATCGCCGCGCCGAGGCGGCCGATCTCGGTTTCCGCCACGGGAAAGAGGGGCTCGTCGTAATCCTTCAGGTCATGAGGGCTGGTGTGCAGCTCCCACGGGAGCCAGGGATTGACCTTCCGGTAGCGGCTCAGCACGCCGTCCGGGCCGATGAGGCAAGTCGTGTTGAACACCGCGCCGGGCCATTTGCGGTCGATCTCCAGGAAGGTGCCGGTCTGGATCCAGACCTTGCGTTCCCGGGCTTTTTTCGCGTAACGCTCGGTGTGCTCGTTGGGGATCTCGACGGCCAGCCGATCGCGAAGCTCGTCGATCGAATCGTAGATCGGCGGGGTGTGCGCGAACTCGGGGAAGACTGCGAGCTTGATGTCGAAGAACGGCTCGTAGCCGACCACCGCGCGGTCGACCATCGTCAGCAGCGTTTCGACGCGCGCGGGCAACTCGGATCGATCGTGGAGGCAGGGGAGATCGGTCTGGCAGAGAGCCACATAGTAGCGGTCGATGGATGGCATGAGGTCGCTTCAAGACGGCGGGGCAGTTCGGTTAGTCGGGAGCCTGGGTCCCGCTGTTGTTGATGAATGCCGCCAGGGCGACATCGGGTCGTTGCCGAGGATCGTCGAGTCTCAGGAAAATGTCGGCGGCCTTCGACTTGCGGCCGGTGAGGAACCATTGGGCTCCCAGGACGAGCCAGGCATCCCGATCTTGCGGATGCGCATGGAGATGAGATTCGAGCCGGGCGATATACCGGGAGAAATCGACCGGTTCTCCGTAGATCGACTGGATATCGAACGGGATTCTTAGCCATCCGGGCTGAACCGTGCTGACCTGGCGAAGTTGGTGCGCGGCCTCGGCATACTGGCCCCGGACGAACGCGAGCTGTATCAATCGAATGCGAGGCTCCGCGGCGTAAGGATCGAGCCGGGCCGCCTGGAGGTAGCGTTCCCCGGCCTTCTTGAAATTGTTCGCGCGAAAGAGCCGGTCGCCGATTGTCACGAGTTGGCTTGCACGGTTCGTGTCTGGCACCCGCCCTTCCCTCGCCGCATCGATCCCGGCCGCCTGGGCATCGCGTTCGGCATCCGGAGGCGGGACCGCGATTCGCGGCCCCGGATCGTAGAGCGCGGGGGGGCCTTTGGCAGACAAAACCGGCGGCCCGAGGACAAAGATCGGATAAGGGATCGGCACGAATCCCCCCACGATCAGCGGCGGGAGGACGGTACACGGGAAGGGGGAATGATGATGAGAATGCTCCGGATGACCACCCGACGCGGCTCCCGAACCCGAATGGTGGCCGGAGGTTCCGGCACCCGCCCTTCCTTCGGGCGGAACCATCAAGGCGAGAAACCCTGAGATCAGGAGGCCGCAAACGACCGCGCGAGGTTTCATGACGCGTCGATCTCCCTCCTCCGCGCCTCGGGAAATAGGGGCTGATCCAGCTCACTCCGCCATTATCCGAAGTTGGCCCGATCGAACGCAATGCTCTCTCAACGAGAACGAATCCGTTCAGAGCGATACCGGGAGCATCGATCAGCGCCTTGTTCGCGGCCTCGGCTTTTTCGCGGTGATCCCAAGCTTCAAGAGATCGGCGCCCACGTCGAGCTCGGGGCGGCCCGGATGATAAGCGGGATCGAGGATCAGGTCGCCCGGCTCGACCTTCCCGGGCTGTAGCTTGTCGAGGAGCCGGACGCTCGGGGTCTTGCTCGACAGCCGAGGCCCGGTCGGATTGCGGACATGGTTCGAGCCCCAGTAATTGACCCATTGCAGATTCAGGTCGCGACCGCGACCGACCGCCGGCACCCCCTCCAACGACGCGATGAAGCTTTCGACATCCAGCGCCTCGTTGTTCCCCTGCCAGAAGAAAACGTTATGCGCCAGGGTTTCCTGCTCTCCACGCAAGAGGACCGTTTCCGGCGCCCTCCTCGAATAAGCGGCGAGATACGCACTGTTCGAAGAGGAGATCAGCCAGGGCCGATCCGGCCCCGGCCAGGTCCCGAGCCATTCGCCGGTGCGGATCAAATCCCGCTCGGAAGCCAGGGTGCATCGATCGATCCAGAGGTCGCAATCGAACCGGGGACGCGAAACCCGGGTCGGCACCAGCTCGATCGCGGCCTGTCCCGAGGCGATCGCGCACTGAGACAGGGCCATCAGCCCCCTGCCCATCTCTCCCCGCAGGGCGATTCCGTCCGTGATCAGGATCGTGTTCAGCAACCGCGCGACCGGCCGATCTCCTTGCGGGCTGAGGATGGCCCGATCGTGCGACAGAT
>CALKTZ010000889.1 GCA_937997355.1 uncultured Planctomycetales bacterium
CGACCCCGGATTCACCGATCCCGCGCACGGCGATTACCGGATTCGCGACGATTCGCCGGCCATCAAGCTCGGATTTCGGGTCTTCCGGGCAGACTACGGTGTGGTCTCGCCGAAGCTCCGCGCCGAGGCGAACCAACCCAAACTCCCCGGCCCCGACGATCTGGCGCGCGGCAAGCGGAAAGCCTCCGGGCGCGACGGCACCGTCCACGCCTGGCAGGGGGCGAAGATCAAGAACATCGTCGGCGAGGGGGAAGTTTCCGCGGCCGGTCTGCCGAGCGAGACCGGAGTCTTGCTGGTGGAGGTCCCCGCCGAAAGCCCGGCAGCCCGTGCCGGGCTCAAGAAAGGAGACGTCGTGCTCAAGGTCGGAGACACGGCCGTCTCGGATGTGACCGACCTCAAGAAGCTGACCGCTCAAGGCCAGGGCAAGGCCGGGAAATACCCGCTCGAAATCTTCCGCGATCAAAACCGGATCGCGCGGACGATCCCGATCGAGGGGCGATAGATCAAATCCGCGCACAGGGACCGGAGCGGAAATGGGGACTGGCTCGAAGCGAAGCGCCGTGCCTGTTCCCCTTTTCCGCGAGCCTCCACGAAGAGCCGGAGCCCCCCGGACAGGCCATCAGGCTGTCGGCCGTTTGGGGACCTCGGCCGGGTTCTGGAAGACGTAGCCGTCGCCGAGGATGCCGCGCGTCATGGAGAGGACTTCCTGCGCATGGCCGTTCAGATGGACGAGGGTCCGATAGATCACCGCCAGGACGGAAATCTCGGCATTCCCGGCAAGCGTGGCATAGGGGCGTAAATCGGTCAGTTTGGCAGGATCGAAGGTGCTGAGAAGAGCATCGGCCGCGGTGACGGCCGCTTCGAGGCCACTCAGAAGCTCCGCTTTGGGAATCCTGGTGCGCTCGGTGAATTCCCTCGGACGGTCTCGGCGATCGGGCGCGCCGCCGATCCCCGAGCCGAACCGTTGCGTCAGGTTGCCCGCCAGGTGGAGCAACAGGTTGCCGATGCTGTTCAAGCTTTCGTGCTGGCGACGCCAAACGGCGTCGTCGGTCAATTGATCGACGCAGTGCTTGATGAGCCTGAAGCTCGCTTCAAGCTGGGTGCGCGACTCGGCGAGGAAGATGACGCCGAGGGTCGAATTCGATGCCGTCGCGGAAGATCCGTCGGGATTCATGGGGCTGCTCCTCGATCTCGGGCGCCGTGGAAAGAAACGACTTGAGGCAGAAGTTGGCGCCTTCATTTTCGGGGGAGACAACCCGGACGGCAATCAGGTTCAGCAATCGGTCGCGAGACTTGACGGGGATCGACGCGGATTGCGCCGCGGTTCGGCGAAGCAGACCAGCAAACCGAACCGCCGAAACTCAAGGCAAGGCCGCCCGTTCACGTCGCAAGGGACGCTCGCGACCTTGCCGCTCACAATAAAGCCGCCTTAATGGGCCACAAGTCCCGATACGGGGGATTTGGCCGCATTCGCGGCGGATTCCATCGTGTCGCAAACCAGGCCGGCAACCAGCCAGAGGAACGGAATCCCTTCAGCCCGCGATTGCTCGCGAAGCTTCCGAATCAGTTCGGCGGGCAACGTGACGAAGACCTCGGAGGATGGATTCATGACAATCTCCCTGACGATAGTCCCTGCGGCCATGTCGGCCATTCCCACGTCGTAAGAGCAATTCCCATGCCACAACAAAGAGTGGCTGCTCAAAATCAGAAACCGTCGACTCGAAATGCTCGAATCCGTTCATCGTTCACCTGGGCAAAACCCAGCCAGCGGGCGAACCGCAACCTTCGGTAATACGCATACCAGGCCTTGCGGGATCGATCGCGGGTCCGTCGTTCGCGATGTGCTTCCATGAGCCCATCCTCCGCAAACCTCCGCCATCAGATATTCCTCAACCATGCCATCACCCAAGATAGCAGGCTGCCTACCATGAATATAGGAGCAATTCGCCCCGTTGGCCGGTACGATTTCAAAGAATTCCGGAGGCTCGCCGCTCAATGTCCGAAGACGTTAACCGAACCTCTTATACAACCAGGAGATGCGTGGAAGATTAATCGAGAATTTCGGGTCGGAAATGTTGGGATGCTCGCGGTTGTCATCTCTAACAGGAGAGATACGACACCGCGCGCGGCCGGGCAACACCCTCGGGAAAACCCCGAGGGAACGTTTATGGAGATGATGATCGGAAAATGAAGGAGACCTTCGGTCGGGCGTTTGGGCAGGGTAGGGAGACCCGCGCCGAACGAAACACTGGCGTGCGCAGTCCGATCGCGAGCCGTTCTAACCCCTCTCTAACCCCTCATGATCAATCAGGCCAGGAGCGCTTTCACGTAGTCGTGGTCTTCGACCCCGGTGAGCCGCATGTCGAGTCCCTGGAATTTGAAGGTGAGGCGTCGGTGGTCGATCCCCATGCAGTGGAGGATCGTGGCGTTCATCTCGTGGATGTGGACGGGATCGCTGACGACGTTGTAGCTGAAGTCGTCGGTCTCGCCGTGGGTGATCCCCGGCTTGATGCCGCCGCCGGCCATCCAGATGGGGAAGCAGCGGGGGTGGTGATCCCGGCCGTAGTTCTCCTTGGTGAGCCCCCCCTGGCAATAGACCGTGCGGCCGAACTCGCCTCCCCAGATGACGAGCGTGTCGTCGAGCAGGCCGCGGCGCTTGAGGTCGGTCACCAGGGCGTAATTGGCCTGGTCGACGTCCTTGCACTGGCGGGGCAGTTCCTCGGCGATGTTCCCGTGCTGATCCCACCCTCGGTGGAAGATCTGGACAAACCGCACATCACGCTCGGCCATCCGCCGGGCCAGCAGGCAGCATCGGGCGTAGGTCCCCGGCTTGTGGACGTCGGGGCCGTACATGTCGAGGATCGATTTGGGTTCGTTCGAGATATCCATCAGCTCGGGGACCGAGCTCTGCATCCGGAACGCCATCTCGTACTGCGCGATCCGCGCCTGGGTCTCGGGATCGGTCAGGTTCTCGTATTCGTGCTGGTTGAGGCGGTTGATGGCGTCGAGGGCGCGGCGACGGGTGCCCGCGTCGACCCCCGAGGGGTTCGAAAGGAAGAGGACCGGGTCGCCGTTGGCGCGGAGCGCAACCCCCTGATGCTTGGGGGGGAGGAACCCGGCCGACCAGAGCCGGTTGTAGATCGCCTGGGCATCGGTCCGGCTCGACCAGGTGGGGGTCATCACCACGAACTCGGGGAGATTCTGGTTCATCGTCCCCAGGCCGTAGCTCAGCCAGGAGCCGAGGCTGGCGCGGCCCGGGAGCTGGTTGCCGGTGCAGATGTAAGTAACGGCCGGGTCGTGGTTGATCGCCTCGGTCCAGACCGTCTTGATCAGGGCCATGTCGTCGGCGAGCTTCGCCGTCCAGGGGAGCAGCTCGCTGAACCAGGTCCCCGACTTGCCGTGCTGGGCGAACTTGAACCGCGAAGGCGCGATCGGGAACCGGGTCTGGCCGCTCGTCATGGTGGTCAGCCGCTGGCCGTTCCGCACCGACTCCGGCAGGTCCTTGTCGAAATGTTCGACCAGCTTGGGCTTGTAGTCGAGCATGTCGAGTTGGGCGGGGCCTCCGTTCATGTGGAGGTAGATCGCCCGCTTGGCCTTGGGAGGGAAGTGCGGCAGGCCGGGGAGTCCGCCGAACGCGCCCTTGGTCGGGGTGCCGGCAGTCGTCGAAGGCGCCGCCGCGAGGGCCGACCCTGGAGTCGCTTCGCGCGCCAGGAGCGAGGACAACGCCGCCCCTCCCAGGCTCAGGCCGGTCCGGCCGAAGAAGTGCCGGCGGGTCATCCATTCGATCTGTTCGCGGATCGGGTCCATCGGTCATTCCTCGTTCGGGGAGACGGATTGATTGTTCGATCTCGGTCGCCGCAACGTCTTACTTGCTCACGACTTCGTCGAGGTTCAGGATGACGTTGCCGATCATGGTCCAGCCGGCCAAGTCGACCGGGTCGAGCTTGGGATCGGGCTTCGACTCGCCGATCGCGATCAACTGCTTGGCGGCCTCGGCGTTCTTGGCGTAGTGTGCCCGGAGGTCGTTGAAGGTGGCGGCCAGTTCGCCGAGCTCGTGATCGTCGGGACGGCGCGAGGTCGCCAGGCGGAACATGTAGGCGAGCCGATCCTCGGTGTTCGAGCCCCCTTCACGGATCGTCCGGCCGGCCAGCGAACGGGCCGCCTCGACGAACTGCGGCTCGTTCATGAGCATGAGGGCCTGGAGCGGGGTATTCGTCCGCTCGCGGCGGACCGTGCAGGACTCGCGCGACGGGGCGTCGAACGTAGACATCTGCGGCGGCGGGGCGGTCCGCTTCAGGAAGGTGTAGAGCGCCCGGCGATGGACCTTCTCCAGCCCCGAGTCGGCCGAGAACTTGGCGGTGTTGCTGCCGGTGTAGGCCACCGCTTCCCAGAGCCCGGCCGGCTGCGGCGGCTTCACGCTCGGCCCGCCGACCTTCTCGACGAGCAGGCCCGCCAGGAACAGAGCCTGATCGCGGAGGGTCTCGGCGTCGAGCCGGAACCTCGCCCCGCGCGACAGGAGCCGGTTCGACGGATCCTTGGCGAGCTTCTCGGGGGTGATCTTGGTCGATTGGCGATAGGTGGACGACATCACCAGCCGCTTCATGAACCGTTTCGTGTCCCAACCTTCCTCGCGGAAGTTGACGGCCAGCCAGTCGAGCAGCTCGGGATGGCTCGGCGGCTCCCCTTGCGAGCCGAAATCCTCGGCCGTCTTCACGATCCCGGTGCCGAAGACCTGGAGCCAGAATCGGTTGGCGACCACCCTCGCCGTGAGAGGATGATTCGGGGCGATCAGCCATTTCGCGAAGCCGAGGCGGTTGACCGGCTCGCCGGGGGGGAGCGGCGGCAGGAACGCCGGGGTGGACCGGCCGACCTTGTCCCGCTTCTGGTCGTATTCTCCCCGGTTGAGCAGGAACGCCTCCTTGGGCTCGCCGGTCCGCTCGCGGGAAACGAGGGTCGTGGGAATCCCGTCGTCGATCGCCTTCCGCGCGGCCTCGGCCGTGGCAAGCTCGGCCCGGAGGGTGCCGATCGGCCCCTGGGCCTTGCTCCAGCCGGTCTCGGCGAAGCTCGTGAGCAGCTCTTTCCGCTCAGCTTCGGTCCGCTGGGCGCGAGCCTTGTTCACGATCGCCTGGAGCTGGGGCGAGAGCCCGGCACCCTTGTCGGCCCGCTTGGAGCGGATCCAGGCGGTCAGGCTGTCGTAGGTCTGGCCGTCCTGGGGGGTCCAGGTTTCGATCCCGGCGGTGTCCCAGTAAACGGTGCCGCCATGCTGGGTGAACGCCCACCCTTCGATGGGTGCCTTCCGGAGGCCATACTGGAGGGCGGAGACCTCGATCCGGACCCACTTGCCGGAGGGGGGGATATCGCCGACCCGGCGCCGCTCGTTGGTGTCGTTGCGTCCCCAGTCGATCAGGTTTTCACCCCAGTAGGCGCGATGGTCCCATTTGCCGTTGGCGAACCACTGGAGCATGATCTCCTTGGGAGGGTCGAGCGGGTCGATGTAGATATACGCGAAGAGGCGGTCATCGGGGCCTGCCCGGAGCTTCCGGGCGGCCTTGGTGAAGACCCGCTGGTTCAGGTCCTTGCCGCTGATCCGCACCGAATGCCGGCCCGAATGGACCGGATGCTCGGGGCGGGAGACGAAGTCCCAGGGCTTCCCTTCCTCGGCGGCCGCGCCGAGCGGGATGGCGTCGTCGATCCAGACGAAGTCGGACCGCTCGACCACCTCGCTCTGATTCTCGTCGACCTTCGGGTCGTAGGTCGCGAGCGCCTTGGCGGATTCGGCGGAGATCGACTGCTTGAGCGAGGCGACCTTGGCGTCGGCCGCCTTGAGGGCGGCGGACTGCTCGGCCGTGGGAACCTGGGTGATCGGCGCCCATCTGGCCGAGTTGCCGTCGAGGGCCGGGCCGTCGTTGTTGTTGAAGAAGGCGAAGAGCTGGTAGTAGTCCTTCTGGCGGATCGGGTCGTACTTGTGATCGTGGCAGCGGGCGCAGCCGGTCGTCAGGCCGAGGAACACGGTCCCGTTGGTATCGACCTGGTCGACGACGTTCCGCACGTACACTTCTTCCTCGATCGAGCCCCCTTCGCTCGTCGAGACGTGGCAGCGATTGAAGCCGGTGGCGACGATCTGATCGATCGACGGATTGGGCAGGAGGTCGCCGGCAAGCTGCTCGACGATGAACGCGTCGAACGGCTTGTTGGCGTTGAACGCCTTGATGACCCAGTCGCGATAGGGCCAGATTTCCCGATAGTTGTCGAGGTGCAAGCCGTGGGTGTCGCCGTAGCGGGCGGCGTCGAGCCAGTATCGCGCCATATGCTCGCCGTATCGGGGGGAATCCAGCAGCCGGTCGACCACCTTCTCGTAGGCTTTATCCGAGGAATCGGCGAGGAACGCATCGATCTCGGCGGGGGTCGGCGGCAGGCCGGTCAGGTCGAGGGTGAGGGCGCGGATCAGGCTGGTCTTGTTGGCCTCGGGGGCGGGCTTGAGCCCTTCGGCTTCGAGCCGGGCCAGGATGAAGCGATCGACCTCGGTGCGGGGCCAGGCCTTGTCGTTCACCTTCGGAAGCTCGGGATTCTTCGGGACCTCGAAGGCCCAGTGCGACGACCAGGTCGCCCCCTGCTCGATCCACCTGCGGACGAGCGCGATCTGCTGCGGGGTCAGGGTCTTGCCGCTCTTGGGGGGGGGCATCTTGAGGCCGTCGTCGTCGCTCTCGATCCGGAACAGGAGGGAGCTGTCATCGGGCTTGCCGGCGACGAGAGCCGTCTCGCCGCTCTTGAGCTTGGCAAACGCCCCTTCCCTGGTGTCGAGCCGGAGCCCCGCCTTGCGCTGCTTGTCGTCGGGTCCGTGGCAGGCGAAGCAGTTGTCCGAGAGGATCGGCCGGATTTCCTTGGCGAAATTGACCGGCTTGCCGGCGGGAACGGGGGCCGGTTTCTCGGCAAGGGCGGTTCCACCCCATGTCCAGCCGATGCCGGCGACCAGCGCCAGGACGATTCCCCGGGCTCGGGAGGCAGCATTGGGGAAGGTCTCGATCCGCCGTCGTCCACGGGAAGTCATGCCATTCCCCTCCGTTCGGTTCGATCTGGTCTGGTCGCGATTCGCGGGCTCTCGGAGGCATCGGGACGATCGATCGGGGCGACCGGCGTGGGTCGCGCCTCGGGAACGCCTTTGCCCTATGGGATGTTACGTGGCTGCGGTGTGTTCTGGTTCGAGTCGCGGCGTGATTCGGCGTGAAAGCAAGCGCGGGGCGTCTTCGCTTCTTTTCCTAATATACGGATGGCCGGGATGGATTCAAAGGGATTTCCCCGACCCTCCGCGGCACTGTCGCCCGAAATTGGGTTCGTTTCGCAGAACACGACGGGGTTGAAATTGGCCGAACCGCTCGCCCAAATGCAATCCAAAAGGCCTTTTCATTTCGAGAGTTATATCAAAATTGGGTTCGTTTCGCAGAAAAGCCTGCCCACTTAGATGTTGTCCGAAGACACCAAAATACATGACTGCTTGCAATTATTTTACCGAACCCGATTGTGTTGTTAGGAACCGGCGAACCGGCTTGTGAACGATGCAAAGGGAATAACCGTTCCCAGGGGGTAACCTCTGGCGTCAGGGACGTTGACCGGTTATCTCGATCGTATGAATCGCGTGTTACCGCATTCTCAGGATCTCTGTGACAAAACACCGCTCGACATAGGCGATGCGGCTGACGGCCAGGCACTATTCCGACCTCGCGTATACCTCGACCGAGATGATCGAGGTATGGCTGCAACAACATCGAACGCATCACCGAGATCATCGACAAGACCTCGGGAGGCAACCTGTAAATCACATGCAGGCACGCATGGTTTCGCCTATCGCGTCGTTACCGTTGTGCGCTCTTTGGCATGCGGAAGGGACTTAAAGGCCCTGCTTAGTGCTACTCCGTTAAATCTTTCAGAAATCCAGGGAAAACAGAGATTTTTACTACCGAAAAGGCCCGTAATCCCTGCGTTTTTGACGAAGCTAACGGAGTAGCATTAGAGCGTGCGACGGATCACGTCGACGCGATAGGCTTCGATCACGTCGTCGACCTTGATGTCGTCGAAGTTGCCGATCTTGATGCCGCATTCGAAACCTTCTCGAACTTCCTTCACATCATCCTTGAAGCGCTTGAGGGCTTCGAGCGATCCCTTGTAGATCTCCCGGCCCTCGCGGATGAGGCGAACCTTGGCGGATCGTTCGAAGGTCCCCTGGGTGACGAAGCACCCGGCGACGGTGCCGACCTTGGAGATCCGGAAGGCTTGCCGGACGACGGCGCGCCCGAGGTGGACCTCCTTGATCTCGGGGACCAGGAGCCCCTCGACGGCCTTCTTGATCTCGTCGGTGACCTGATAAATGATGTCGTAGCGGCGGATCTCGATATCCTTCTCGGCGGCCATGGCGATCGCCCGATCCTCGGGGGCGACCCGGAAGCCGATGACGATCGCCTGCGAGGCGTCGGCCAGGATGATGTCGCTCTCCGAGATGCCGCCGACCCCCTTGAGCAGGACGCGGACCGGGACCTCGTCGTTCTCGAGCTTGACGAGCTCCTTGGTGAGGGCTTCGAGCGATCCCTGCACGTCGGCCTTGAGGATCAGGTTGAGGGTCTTGACCTTCTGCTCGGCCATCTTCGAGTAGAGGTTCTCGAGGGTGACCGCCTGGCGTTCGCCGTGGGCCAGGGCGCGGGCGCGGTCCCGGCGAGTCTCGGCGATCTCGCGGGCGCGGGTGACGTCCTCGACGACGGCGAATTTCTCGCCGGCCGCCGGGACGATGTCGAGCCCCGAGATCTCGACCGGGGTCGAGGGGCCGGCCTCGGCGATGTTGGCCCCCTTGTCGTCGAACAGGGCCCGGACGCGGCCGAAGCCGTCGCCGCAGACCAGGACGTCGCCGACCCGCAGCGT
>CALKTZ010000890.1 GCA_937997355.1 uncultured Planctomycetales bacterium
GGAAATCATCCTCGACACGACCCTGGACGGCACCCCGATCTATGTCCGGGATGTCGCGGAGGTCGCCCTCGCCCCCATGATCCGCAGCGGCGCGGTGACCCGGGACGGCCGGGGCGAGGTCGCCACGGCCACCGTCCTCATGCTGGCCCAGGAGAATTCCCGCGTCGTCGTCGACCGGGTCAAGGAGAAGCTGGTGCAGATCGAGCAGAATCTCCCCGAGGGGGTGATCGTCGATCCTTACTATGACCGCACGGCCCTGATCGACCGGACGATTTCCACGGTCGTGAGGAATCTCGCCGAGGGCGGCTTCCTGGTCATCGTCGTGCTCCTGGTCTTCCTCGGCAACCTCAAGGCCGGGCTCATCGTGGCCGCGGCCATACCCCTCTCGATGCTCTTCGCCGGGAACCTGATGCTCTATTTCGGCATCGCCGGCAGCCTGATGAGCCTGGGGGCGATCGACTTCGGCCTGGTGGTCGATAGCGCGGTCATCGTGGTCGAGAACTGCGTCGGCCATCTTGCCCACGCCAATCGCCAGGCGAAGACGATCGACGTCGTGCGTCAGGCCACGCTCGAGGTCCGACGGCCGGTGGTCTACGGCGTGGCAATCATCGCGCTCGTCAATATCCCCCTGCTGGCCCTGGAGGGGGTCGAGGGGAAGATGTTCCGGCCGATGGCCCTGACCCTGATCTATGCCCTCACGGGCTCCCTCCTCCTCTCGCTCACGGCCACCCCGGTGATGGCCTCCTGGTTCCTGAAAATCGGAGCGTCGGAGCGAGAAACCTGGCCGGTCCGGTTCGCGAAGTGGGTCTACCGCCCCTGCCTGGAAACCGTCATTCGGCATCCCTACGCGACGGTCATGACCAGCCTGCTCGCTGTGGCCGCCTGCGTTCCGGTCGCCCTCGGACTCGGCGGCGAGTTCATCCCGAAGCTCGACGAGGGGGACCTCGTCGTCGCCCTCACCCGGCCCACGAGTTCCTCCCTGACGGAGGGGATCGAGGACACGACGCGATTCGAGATCGCCCTGAAAAAAGCCTTCCCAGACGAGATCCGGACCGTCATCAGCCGGACCGGCCGCCCCGAGATCGGCCTGGACCCCGCGGGCGCCAATCTCACCGACGTCTTCGTGATGCTCAACAGCCCGGACGATTGGACAAAAGTTCATGAAAAGACCGAGCTCGTCGCGGAGATCGAGAAGATCGGCCGCGAGGTACTCCCGGGGACCTTCTTGAATTTCACCCAGCCGATCGACTCTCGATTCAACGACCTGCTCGCCGGCGTTCGGGCCGATGTCGGCCTCGGACTTTATGGCGAAGACCTGGGCGTGCTCCAGGAAAAGGCCGACGCCATCGCCTCGGTGCTGAATGGCATCGCGGGATCGGCCGACGTCAAGGCGCAGGCCCTGGGGGGGCTGCCCCTGATGCGGATCCTCATCGATCGCGAACGGATCGCCCGCTATTCGATCAACGCCTCGGACCTGCTCGACGTGGTCTCGGCGCTCGGCGGCCGGATCGTCGGCCAGGTGGTCGAGGGGCAACGGCGATTCGCGCTCCAGGTCCGCTTCGCCCCCGAATTCCGGAACGACGTGGACACGATCCGCAGGCTCAAGGTGGCCGATCCCAAGGGGAGGCTGATCCCCATGGAAGACCTGGCCGACATCCGGCTCGAGAACGGCGTTTTCGAAATCTGGCGCAAGAACCACGGCCGGCGGGCGATGATCCAGGCCAACGTCCGAGGCCGCGACCTCGCCGGGTTCGTCGCCGAGGCGCAGCAACAGATTGCCGAGAAGGTCCCGCTGCCGAAGGGCTATCGCCTCGAATGGGGCGGCACGTTCGAGAATCTTCAGGCGGCGACCAAGCGGCTGACGCTCGTCGTGCCGCTTGCCCTGGTCATGATCTTCCTGCTCCTCTACGCCACCTTCGGCTCGGTCCGGCTCGGCCTGCTGATCTTCGTGTCGGTCCCCCTGGGGGCGATCGGCGGCATCCTCGCGCTCTGGCTGCGAGGGCTGAATCTGAGCATCTCGGCGGGAGTCGGCTTCATCGCGCTCTCGGGCGTGGCGGTGCTCGACGGGTTGGTGCTGGTCTCCGCCATCCGGCACCTGCTGGAAGCTCGCGTCGAGATGAGGGAGGCGATCGAATCGGCCGCGATGAATCGACTCAGGCCGATCCTGATGACCGCCTGCGTGGCCAGCCTCGGATTCATCCCGATGGCCTTCTCCCACGGCTCCGGCGCCGAGGTGCAACGCCCCCTGGCCACGGTGGTCATCGGAGGCCTCATCACCAGCACAATCCTCAAATTGCTCGTGATCCCCGCGGTCTATCCCTGGTTCGATCCCGGAATTCGAGAATCCAACGACGACGCAACTCCTCCTCAGGTCGAACATTGTTGACGAATCGAAGGGATCGGGCTTCTGCTCAAAGCTCGATCGGTCTTGATGCCGATACCAACGTTAGGGCTTTTCGGATTGAATCCGAAGGAATCGGATTCGCGACCGGAGATCCCGGTGTTCTGATCGAGGAGGACCGTAGAACCCATGAAACCTTCCTTGGCAGCCGCAATCCTGGCGACGGCCTCCTGGTTCGCGTTGAATGGAGTGAGCGCGACGGCCCAGACCGTCCCCTCGGGGAGCGCCCCCAATCGGATGGGCGAGGGTTCGAGCCTCGGCCCTTCCCCCGGCGAGGGGGGGGCCTCGCTCAACTCCCCCGGCTCTCAGGAAAACACGCTCGGCGGGAGGGCCGGCACCTCCGCCCCTCGGATCGTCCCGAACGAATCGGCCCCGAGAGGCTTCGGGCGGCGGGCCCGCCCCGAGGTGCAGCCGATCACCCCGATCGCGGATCCCGATATTCCGATTTTCGGGCCCCTCTCGCTCCCCTCGTCACGCAACGAGCCGGTCCCGGGGGGCCTGACGCTCGACGACGCGATCGAGCGGTTGGTCCGCCACAATCGCGAGCTCCGCGCCAAATTCCTGGAACTCCCCCAGGCCCGAGCCGACGTGCTGACCGCCAGCCTGCGCGCCAACCCGATCCTCTACGCGGACTCCCAGCTCATCCCCTACGGCAGCTACTCGAAGCAGCGGGCCGGCGGCCCGACCCAGTACGACGTGAACATCACCTGGCCGCTGGACGTGACGGGCAAGCGTAAGTCGCGGACCGTCGTGGCCCATCAAATCCTGCACGTCCTCGAAGCTCAATATCAGGACGCGGTCCGGCTCCAGATCGGCAACCTGTACATGGCCTACGTGGATGCCATCGCCGCCCGCGAGACGGTCCTCTATTCGCAGACCGCCGTCGCGGGACTCGATCAGGTCGAGGAGATCGCCAAGACCCGCCTGAAGGCGAAGGTGACCACCCCCGCCGAGGTCAACCGCCTCGTCATCCAGCGAGAGGCCGCCGCCGCCGAGCTCGCCCAGGCGAAGCTCGCCCGGATCGAGGCCCATCGCACCCTCGACATCCTGCTCGACATGCCCCCCGATGAGCCGGAAGACCTGAAGATCGCCGGGTCATTGGCCGGCCCTACGGCGACCGCCCCGGAGGTCGATTCCTTGATCCAGCTGGCGCTGACCTCGCGCCCCGACCTGAATGCGTTCAAATTGGGGGTCCGGCGGGCCGAGGCGGACGTCCGGCTCGCCCGGGCGGAGCGGCTCTCCGATCTCTATCTGCTGGCCCAGCCCTACACCTTCCAGGACAACAGGCCGTTCGGCACCCAGAGCGCCCATTCCTGGGCGATGGGCATCACCGTCCCGCTCCCCCTCTTCAACCGGAACCAGGGGAATATCGAGCGGGCCAAGATCAACGTCGGCCAGTCTCAGATCGAGCTGAGCGCCATGGAACAGCGCGTCGTCGCCGATGTGCGGCGCGCCCACGGGCAGTTCAACCTCACCCGCGATTCGCTCGTCAAGTACGAGCGGGACATGCTGCCGGCCGCGAGCCAGGTCCTCGACGAGGCGATGCGCCTCTATCGGGGGGGCGAGGCCGATTTCGGCACGTTCCTCAACGCCAGGCGCGATTACAACGAGGCCATCCGCCTCTACCTCGACACGCTGATCCGCCACCGCCGCAGCCAGCTCAACCTCAATACCGTCGTGGGCTGCCGAATCCTGCCGTGACCGGCGAGGCGACGGCCGAAGAGACAATCAACAAAAATACCAATTGATCATTATATTATATTTTTTGATACAATTTTACTTGATTGTTCTTTCATAAAATTCGCGGACTTCAATCTCGTCGGGGTCGAAGCGGAGGTATTGCTTCATGACCATGCGATTCGAGGCCGAGACGGCATAGCGGGCCCGCTCGATCCCGTTCGAGACGTACCACTCGAAGGCGCTCGCCGTGACGAGCATGTGCGCCCAGCCCGCCCGGGTCCCCCGGGTTTGCAGAGATGGCGAGACGGCGAGCGCCTCGATCGCGACGCGCTTCTCCTCGCGGCGGTGATACAGGGCGGCCTGGACCGCCCCATCGAGCATCACCGCATGGCCGAGATTGCTCGTGAGCCGATCCGCGACGGCCCGGAGGCAGGCCTCGACCTGGTCGTCCATCCCCCCGAGCTGGGCCGCGAAGAGTTCGGCGATCTGTCGCCGCGGGGCTTCCCGCAGCGAGACGACCTCGGCACGACTCGGGATCTTGCCATGCCCGGCCAGCCAGTCGCGTCGCGAGCTGAAATGGGCGGACATCCGCCGCACGTCGGCGTCGAAGGTGTGGAGCCGCTGGGCGGGGGCGAATCCGCGAGCGGCCAGGAAGTCGGCCCAGGCCCCCTGCTCCGGCAGCCCGGCGATGGCCGAGATCACCTCGATCCCGCGCCGCCGGGCGGCGTCGTCGAGATGGTGCAGCAACCGGGTCCCGACTCCTCGGCGTCGATGCGGCGCGGGGACCCTCATCGCGATCTTCATGAGCGGTCGCCCGTCGACGCGCCGACGCCCCACGGTGAACGCAGCGGCGCCCAGGAACCGGAGCGGATTCTGGGCCGTCGCGAGCACGAAGTCGGGCGACGTTCCCCAGGCGAACGCCTCCGGCAGCAGCATGCGGCAAGCGGGGAGTTCGGTTTCGAGCGCGGCGCGGACAACGGCAGGGCGTTCCAGAATCGCTCGGCTCATGGGCGGTTCCCTCGGGAATCGATTCCGATCGGTTCAACACGTGCCCGTTTGAGTCTTCGACGGAGAGCGGTCAGTCTTCTTCGAGCTTCGGAGATGGACGGATCGATCGCGAGACAGGCTTCGAGCGATTCCATCGCTGCTTCCAGGCGCCCCAGCATCGACTGGCCGATGCCGAGCAGGTAGCGCGCGGTCGCGTCGTCATGCCGGATCGCGATGGCCCCGCGAGCCGCCGCGACGGCCTCTTCGAACTTCCCCGCTTCAAGGCAGGCCCGGGCCAGGCCGAGATAACCCGCCAGGCTTTCGCCCCCTGCCTCGAGCGCGAGCCGGAAGACCCGCTCGGCGTCCGGCCAATGCCTGGTCGCCAAGTAGGACTCGCCGATATGGAGATAGAGTTCTCCCTTGTGGGAGACGCCCCCCTCGGCGCGCCGGAGCGCGTTGAACGCTTCCTGCGATTTCCCTTCGAGGATCGCCGCTCGGGCCAGGAAATAGTCGGCCACGGAACGTTCCTCGGGACGGTCGAGAGAACGCGCGAACAGTCGCCGACATTCCTCGGTTTCTCCAAGCATCAGCTGGCATTGAGCCAGATGGAGCGCGTATTGCGATTCCGATGGAACTTCCTGGTTGAGTGACCGGAACAGCCGGGCCGCTTCCGCAACCCGCCCGCCCTCCAGATAGGACCGAGCCAGATTGAAGTCCCGGGTGCGCCGATGGTCCGAGTCGATGGCCTCATCGGACACGTCGTCGATCGATTGATCGACCGAGCAAGCGCCGGCCAGTTCCGCGAGGGCTTCCTGAAGCTCGCTCAACCCCTCCGCAACCGATTGATCGCAATCCGGTGAACTTGGTCGACCTTCCGCCTCCCAGGTCGGCCGAAAGGCCACGGCGGGAGGTTCGGCAAACAGGTCGACCAGCGGTCGACCGGCCATGTCCTCGCCGACGGGCAGATCGAGGATCGCGAGGATTGTCGGAGTGATGTCGAGGAGGGACGCTCCAACGATCCGTTCGTCTTGCTTCAG
>CALKTZ010000891.1 GCA_937997355.1 uncultured Planctomycetales bacterium
AGCCGTAAGCCTCTTAATCGAGCTGGATCCGTGCCAGATACCTACTTCGATCCTCGGCATCGGCGGCGGCTCGGACGGCCTCGGTTTTCTCGATGACGACATCCTCAAGGACCAGGGCGTCCATCTCGGTCCCGAGGAAGCAGCGGTAGGCATCGTCGGGGGTGCAGACGATCGGCTCTCCACGGACATTGAAGCTGGTGTTGACGACGACCGGGCAGCCCGTCAGGCCATGAAATGCTCGCAAAAGCTTGTGAAATCTTGGGTTGCGGGCCTCATCCACGGTCTGAACCCGTGCGGAATAATCGATATGGGTGACCGCCGGGATCGTCGAACGGACCACGTTGACGCGTTTCCGCAGGTCGGGGTCGCGTTCCATCCTGGCGATGTCGTCCGGGTCGAGGGGAACTCGGCGTTCTTCCAGGACCGGAGCCACCAGGAGCATGTAGGGACTCTCCTGGCCGGGCTTCATCTCGAACCATTCGTGAACATGCTCCTGCAACACGCAGGGGGCGAACGGCCGAAAGCTCTCGCGATATTTGATCTTGAGGTTCATCACCGCCTGCATCGCGGGAGAGCGGGGATCGCCGAGGATGCTCCGAGCCCCGAGGGAACGGGGGCCGAACTCCATCCGGCCGTGAAACCAGCCAATAATTTTTCCCTCGGCCAGCAGGCGGGCGACGTGGTCGAGCAAATCCGCCTCGCCGTCGAAACGGGTGATCCCCTCGGCGTCGGCGGTTTTGAGGGGCCGCTCGATGGCGTCCGCCCCAAACTTCGGGCCGAGGAAGCTTCCTTGCTGGAAGTCGTGGCCGGTGATCGCTCGCGGCTTTTCCAGCAACTGATGCCAGACGAACAGGGCCGCGCCGAGCGATCCGCCGGCATCCCCGGCCGCGGGCTGAATCCAGAGGTCGTCATAAGGGCCTTCGCGCAGTAATTTGCCGTTGGCGACGCAATTGAGGGCGACCCCGCCGGCCATCACCAGGTGGGGCAACTTTGTTTTCCGATGCAGGTGATGGGCGATCCGCATCACGACCTCTTCCGTCACGGCCTGGATGCTCGCCGCAAGATCCATGTGCTTCTGTTCGAGCATCGACTCCGGAGGGCGGGGAGGGCCGCCGAAGAGGGCGTCGAACCGACGATTGGTCATCGTCAGCCCCTGGCAGTAGTTGAAGTACCGCATATCGAGCCAGAAACTGCCGTCCGGCTTGAGATCGATCAGCTTCTCCAGGATCAGGTCGCGGTAGACCGGCTGCCCGTAGGGGGCCAGGCCCATCAGCTTGTATTCGCCGCTGTTGACCTTGAACCCGCAGTAGTAGGTCATCGCCGAATAGAGCAGGCCCAGCGAATGGGGGAACTTGATCTGATCCGTCAGCGTCAGCCGATTTCCTTCGCCGATGCCGAGCGTGGTGGTCGACCATTCGCCGACCCCGTCGAGCGTGAGGATGGCCGCCTTCTCGTATGGACAGGGGAAGAACGCGCTGGCGGCGTGGCTCTCGTGATGATCGGTGAAGACGTAACGCGCCTTGCGTGGATTCCCGAGCGCTTTCCGGATCATCCGGCGGGTGTGCAGCTTATCCTTCAGCCAGGTCGGCATCGCCATGGCGAAGCTTCGAAACCCGGCCGGCGCGAAGCTCAGATAGGTTTCCAGCAAGCGGTCGAACTTCGAAAGGGGCTTGTCGTAGAAGGCGACGTAATCGAGGTCGTCGGCGGTCAGCCCGGCTTCTTCCAGGCAGTAGGCGATGGCATGGCCGGGGAATTCGGAGTCGTGCTTGATCCGGGTGAATCGCTCTTCCTGGGCGGCGGCCACGATCCGTCCATCGACCACCAGCGCCGCGGCGCTATCATGGTAAAACGCGGAGAGCCCGAGGATGGCGGTCGACATCAAGCGAACCCTTCCGAAGCAGAACTTGCACCAAACCGGCCGTTCATCCGAGACCGTTGGATCGTCTCAAATTCAAGAAGATCGAGCACCCTCCGGCGGAGGGAAATGGCAGCGTCCAGGATAAACCGGGAACCGCGGAACGTCGAGCAGTGCCAGCCGTTTTCGAATTGCGACCCGGCGGACTTTGGGGGACAATTCACCCGTTCAAGTTCGGGAAATTCGACAGGGACAACAGCAGGAACGAACGATGCAGTATCGGACATTCGGGCGATTGGGCTGGTCGGTTAGCGAGATCGGCTACGGCATGTGGGGCATGGGGGGTTGGACCGGGTCCGATGACGCGGAATCGGACCGATCGCTGGATCGATCGGTTGAGCTGGGCTGCAACTTCTTCGACACCGCCTGGGGATATGGCGAGGGGCACAGCGAGCGGCTTCTCGGCAGGCTTGTTCAACGGTATTCAGATCGCCGGCTCTATGTGGCCACCAAGATCCCCCCCAAGAATTTCAAATGGCCCTCGCGCCGGGGCTATCGGCTGGAGGATTGTTTCCCGGCCGACCACATCCGGAGTTACGCCGAGAAGAGCCTGGCCAACCTCAATCTCCCCACGATCGACCTGCTCCAGTTTCACGTCTGGGAAGACGCCTGGGCGACCGACGAGCGCTGGCAACGCGCGATCGACGACCTCAAGCGGGAAGGGCTCATCCAGGGAGCCGGCGTGAGCGTCAACCGCTGGGAGCCGAACAACGTCCTCGAAACCCTCAAGACCGATCTCATCGACGCCGTCCAGGTGATCTACAACATCTTCGACCAGGCCCCCGAGGATCAACTCTTCCCCGCCTGCCGCGAGCGCAACGTGGCGATCATCGCCCGCGTGCCGTTCGACGAGGGGACCTTGACGGGGAACCTGACCAAAGAGACCCGATGGCCCGAAGGGGACTGGCGGAACACCTATTTCACCAGGGAGAACCTCGACGCCAGCGTCGATCGCGGCGAGGCCCTGCGGCCGCTCGTCCCCGCCGGGATGACCATGGCCGAGATGGCCCTGCGCTGGATTCTTGCCGAGCCAACCGTCTCGACCATCATCCCCGGCATGCGCAAGCTCAAGAATGTCGAGAACAACATCGCCGCGAGCGATGGCAAGCGCCTCGATGCCTCCCTCATGAGCCAACTGAAGGCCCACCGCTGGGATCGAACTCCGACCGAGTGGTCGCAGTAAAACCAAGATTGGTCACGGAAAACCGCCCGGCTTGACGATGATCCAGGAAGATCCCGATCATGGAAGATTGGGATGTTCGCGTTCCAGGCCGGGCCACACGATGCGGCAATACCTCGACTTGCTCAAAGATGTCCGCGACCACGGCACCCGCAAGCCGACGCGGGCCGTCTTGCCCTCGACCGGACGGAAGATCCATGCCCTGAGCGTGTTCGGTCGTCAGATCCGGTTCGACCTGATCGACGGATTCCCGCTCGTGACCACCAAGAAGGTCCCCTTCGGGGCGGTGGTCCACGAGTTGATCTGGTTCCTGCGGGGATCGACGAACATCGCCTACCTGAAGGAACATGGGGTCACGATCTGGGACGCGTGGGCCGACGAGGCGGGGGAACTGGGGCCGGTCTACGGCAAACAATGGCGATCCTGGCAAACTCCGGACGGCCGATCGATCGACCAGATCGCCCTGCTCGTCGAGGGAATCAAGTCCGTGAAGGCCGATCCGGCGGCCTCGGTGGGGCGTCGCCTGATCATCTCGGCCTGGAACCCGTCCGAGATTGCCGAGATGGCGCTGCCCCCGTGCCACACGATGTTTCAATTCAATGTGACCGAGGGGCGGCTGTCGTGCCAGCTCTACCAGCGATCGGCCGACCTGTTCCTCGGCGTCCCCTTCAACATCGCCAGCTATGCCCTGTTGACTCATCTCGTGGCCAAGGTAACGGGACTCCAGGTCGGCGAATTTGTCCATACGTTCGGTGATGCGCACATTTACGAGAACCATCTCGATCAGGTACACGAACAGCTCACGCGGGAGCCGTATCCGCTTCCCGAGTTGCAGCTCGATCCGTCGATCACCGATCTCGGCAAGATCAGCCGCGATCAGGTGAAGCTGCTGGGCTACCGCTCGCATCCGGCCCTCAAGGGCGAGGTTGCCGTCTAAAACGGTTGACTCGTCGAAGGTTGAACGCCCCCATGCACATCTCGATCGTCGTCGCCGCGTCTCGCCGGGGAGTCAGCGGGGAGTACGGGAAACTTCCCTGGAGCCTCCCGCGCGACCTGAAGCGATTCCGCGAAATCACCTGGGGCAAGCCGATCGTGATGGGACGCAAGACTCATGAATCGATCGGCCGGCCCCTCCCGGGACGCCCTAATCTGATCCTCACCCACCAGGCCGATTATCGGGCCGAGGGATGCTTGATCGTCCATTCTGCCGACGAAGCCCTGCATCTCGCCACGGAGCTCGGGCACTCGGATTTGATGGTCATCGGCGGCCGGCAGGTCTACGAAAGCTTCCTCCCGCTCTGCCGGACGATCCACCTCACGCTCGTCGAAGGGGAGTTCGACGGCGACGCCTTCTTCCCGATCGACTCCCTGGATTCGCCGGATTGGGAACTGGTCCACGAAGAAGCCTGGCCCGCCGATCCACGCAATCCTTTTGACGCAAACTATCGGATTCTCAACCGTCGCCACCGCGAGGATGAATGATTCCCGCGACGGCCACCCCATGCGACTGACCTCCCGGTCCTTCCTCGACTTCGGTACACTGGTGCTGAACGCGCCTCGCCCGGCCTGATCGGCGACAGCTCGCATCTTTCTCGTTGGAGGCCCTTCCGGATGAGCACCGTCCCCCCGAGCTCCGGCGAGGCCCGGCCGATCCGGTTGCGGTTCGAGTCGGGGACGCTGCTGGTCGACGGGCTCACCGAGGCCGATCGGGATACCCCGGGCATCCCCGGCATCAAGTTCGACTTCCGCACCCAGGAATTTCGCGCCGAAGCCATCTGGTATCGGACGATCGTGGAACATCTCCGGAGCCGGAAAATCTCCTACATCGAGGAGGCCAGGGCCTACGACCAGACGACCTGGACCCTCCGGGTCGGCAAGGAACCTTTCCCGCATCAGGCGGAAGGCTTAAAAGCCTGGTGGGCGGCCGGGGGGCGCGGGGTCGTCGTTTTGCCGACCGGGACCGGCAAGACCCACCTCGCCAACCTGGCCATCGAACGGGCAGGACGGCCGACGCTGGTCGTCACGCCGACCATCGACCTGATGAACCAGTGGTACGACGAGCTGGCGATGGCCTTCGGCGTCGAGGTCGGCCTCCTCGGCGGCGGCTACAACGACGTCCAGCCGATCACCGTCACCACCTACGACTCGGCCTACATCAACATGGAGCGGCTGGGCGACCGCTTCGGCCTGATCGTCTTCGACGAATGCCACCACCTCCCCGGGCCGACCTACGGCATGGCGGCGACCTGCGCCATCGCCCCGTTCCGCCTCGGCCTGACCGCGACCCCCGAGCGGGCCGACCTGGCGCACACGCACACCGACCAGCTCATCGGCCCGATCGTCTATCGCCGGGAGATCACCCAGCTACGAGGCCAGTATCTGGCCGACTATCGGGTCACCTCGCTTTTCGTGGAACTCAATGACGAAGAACGGCGGCGATACGAGCGGGCGAGGGAAGTATATCGGACGTTCCTGCACGATTCCGGCATCGACATGCGGCGGCCCAACGGCTGGAGCCAGTTCATCATCATGGCGCATCGCTCGGAGGAAGGGCGGCAAGCCTTCCGCGCCTATCGAGAGCAACGCGAACTCGCCCTGGCCGCGCCGGCCAAGCTCAACTTGCTGGGCCGGCTGCTCGACCGCCACAACGGCGACCGCGTGCTGATCTTCACCCACGACAACGCTACCGTCTACGAAATCGCCCGGCGCTTCCTCGTCCCGGTCATCACCCACCAGACCAAAACCAAGGAACGCCGCGAGATTCTGTTGCGGTTCAACGACGGCACCTATCCTATCGTCGCCACCTCTCGGGTTTTGAACGAAGGGGTCAACGTCCCCGAGGCGAACGTGGCGGTCATCCTCTCGGGGTCGGGGTCGGTCCGCGAGCATGTCCAGCGGCTGGGCCGAATCCTCCGGAAATCGGGGGAGAAGGAAGCCACCCTCTACGAAGTGATCACCCGCGGGACCAACGAGGAATTCACCTCCAGCCGCAGACGCCAGCACAGCGCCTACGGCGGCGACTGATCGATCATCCTGTCGGAGTTCAGGCATTTCATGCTCAATGGCGACCTCGTCAACGTCCGGGTCAACCACAAGCAGCAGCGGGTCCACGCCTGCTACATCGAGCGGGACAACCCCCGCTGGCTGGAGGTCGCCGAGAGTTTGTTGCTGATCTACCGCGAGGGGGTCGGGCTGACGCGAGGCGAGATCGAGGAGGAGGTCGACGCCCTGTTCGGCGGCGGCGGCAAGGCATTGGTCGTCCAGCGGGGGCTCGCCAAGATCCTGGAAGACCGGGCTGAGTTCGAAATCGTGGCCGACGTCCCGCCGGAGACGATCCGCGCCAGGGTTTTCGGGACGGCCGCGGCGCACCGCCTCGCCCTGCTCGAAAAGGGGACGGCCTCGGGCCCTCGCCGAGAGTTCCGACGCGATGCGGTACTCGACGAGGTCGCCGCCGAGTTGAACCTCTCGCCGGAAACCATCCTCGGCGGGATGTTCGCCGACCTCCGCGACGAGAACCGGCTCCTCGGCTTCGAAGACCTGACGGCCCAACGGCTGATCGACCGCTACAATGTCGGCCTGGCCCAGGCGATCTTGCTCCGCTCGGTCCGCGTCACCGCCGAGGTTCGTAACGAAAAGCCCGCGCGCTATCGGCAACTCTTCCGCCGGCTCAAATTCCATCGGCTGCTTCACCGGGTCGAGGGCTCGATGAAGGAAGGTTACACCTTCCACATCGACGGGCCGATGAGCCTCTTCGCCGCGACGACCCGCTACGGCCTCCAGATGGCCCTCTTCCTGCCATCACTCCTCCAATGCGGCGACTTCCGCCTCGACGCCGAACTCCGGTGGGGGCCGAAGCGCGAGCCGCGCAGCTTTCATATCGAGTCGGGAGACGGCTTGATCTCCCCTCAGGCCGACCAGGGGACCTATGTTCCCAACGAGATCGGCGCCTTCGTTGAGCGATTCCGCAATGTCGCACCCGCCTGGGAGCTTTCCGAATCGACCGAGGTCATCCCGCTCGGCAAGGAAGGGATCTGGGTGCCCGATTTCCGGATCGTCCACAAGGCATCCCAGACCGAGGTCTTCCTGGAGGTGCTCGGCTTCTGGAAAAAGTCGAGCCTCGATCGATTGACGAAGCTCTTGCCCAAGCACGGCCCGCCGCGTTATGTCCTGGCCATCTCCGATAAGCTCAAGGTCGACGAGGAAACCGCCCCCGAGCTGACCGGCCCGATTCTCCGGTTCAAGGAGATTCCCAACGCCAACGAGCTGGCCTCGCTCCTGGGGCAGTTCATCGGGGAAGGAGAACCGGAGGCCAAGAACAAGCTCTTTTGAGCCGACCGGTTTTCGCCGGTCATCCGGAATTGCCGTCTCCGGCCATGGTCGCGATTCTCAACGTGAGGTCGTGATCCGCCCGCCTCGACGCCGCATCGGCCGACCGGGCTTCTTCCAGATCCACGCGACGGAACCGGATGAGATCCCCCGGGCCGAGCTGACCGAGCCTCGCCAGGTCGGCCGAGATCACATGGGCCACATGCGGATAGCCCCCCATCGTGCCACAGGCCATCCCCAGGACGATCAAGTTGCCACCGGCCACCTGAATCGCCCCCGGCGCAACCGGAGCGGAAAGACGCTCGGCCAGGGCGGCGGAATCGAGTTCGACCATCGGCCCTTCGAGCCGGAGCCCCATCCGATTGCTCTTCGAGCCGACCCGCCACTCATGGCGATCCCACCAAGGCGGCTCATATCCCTTCAAACATCCCGAGTCGGGGCCGTCCAGCACGCGGATTGGCCCGGCCGATGGGTCGATCCAGCCCCAATCACGCAGGTGACGCGAGCGGATCGCGGTTCCCGCCGCATGAGCCGGTATCAGGTCCCCGGTCTGAAGTCGAATTTCGGACGATCGGCTCCCCATCCGGACCGGCGTTTGCCAGCCCCCCCTCACGGCGAGGTAGACGCGCGATCCTCCACGAATTCGCCCGAGGATGAGC